>JAYPDK010000011.1:0-39434 GCA_038125145.1 Candidatus Poseidoniaceae archaeon | reverse complement strand
CCGTCGATGGCATGGTCCACAAGGAAGGGATGCTGGCTTGTCGACAACATGCACTGCGTCTCGAGTCGTGTCCCGGCGGTGAAGGAGTTGACCTTCTCGACGAAGGGGAACCGCAGCGGGTCGGCAATGAGTGCTGCCATCTCAGCCGGCAAGCGGAGCGGAGCCTCACGGAAGGCGCTGAAGCGATCCATCAACCCAAGGCTGCCGCACCCGAGCACGCGGCGTTTTCCTCCTGCGAGCGCCTCATCGACGAACAGATTGACCCCCACGTCGACGGGCAGGGTTTCGATGCCCGCGGCTTCGAACACCGCTTCAATCGAACCTCGGGTCGCCATGCCCACGTCCTGCCATCCAGTCCAACCGATCGCGACAGCACGGGACTGACCGGCCGCTGTCAAGCGAGCCATCTCAGCATCGAGCACGGAGTTGCCCGCAGCGTAGTCCGTTTGACCACCGTTGCCAAACCGACCCGCCACCGAGGTAAAACAGGCCGCAAACACGGGTGCGTCCGCACCCGATGCCTCAAGCGCTTGGCGCATGGCGTTCCAGCCGTCGACCTTGACCCGGACGATGCGGTCGAAGGACTCAACGGATTTATCGCCAACAAGTTTGCTTTCTTCAAGCCCAGCGCCATGAACGAGCCCCGTGAGGGTGATGCCAAGGTTACGTCCAAGCTTACTGAGCGCCGAAGCATCGGTCACGTCCGCGACGTGGTAATGGGCGTGGTTGCCTGTGGCCTGAATGGAGGCGAGGGTGGTTTGCACGTCCCGAGAGCGCAGCATCCGTTGCCATGCTCGATTCCACTCCACCATCGTGACCTTCCCGGAACTGGAGGCGGAGATCAACCGCTCACGCAACGCCATGCGTTCCTCTTCCAACTCCGCATCGCTGCGGCCAACCCACGACTCGGTTCGTTCGAGCAGTGGTGTTCGCCCCAGCAAGTGGAAGACGGCGCCGACGCCGTGCGAGGCTTCGGCAACGCCGATGATGGCCGCAGCAGTCACCCCCGAACCGCCGCCTGAGACGAGCCATGCGTCGGTCTCTTTGAGCGGTCGGCGTTCCTCGACGAGGTCTTCGGCAAAGCAAACCAGCGTCCAACGTTCCCCTGCGCGGTCCAGACCGACCTCCACCTCGCCACCGAGGTCGAGCAGGTCGTCCACAAGGCGGGTTGCTGTCATGGCCGGGTCGAGCAACAATTCGGGATGAAGGTCGAAGGCGCGGCAACGAAGGTGCTCGCGTTCGTGCGCGTAGGATTTTGTCACGCCGGATGCCGCTGCCATCAGGGCATTGAACCGGTCGCCTCGGTTGCCGTGGCGACCGTCCAAGGCCGTCACTGAGGCGACGAAGCCCGTGCTTGACGTTGCAAAGCCAGCGTCGAGGGCTTTGAGGAGCGTAAACAGGGAATGGCCGGCAAACCTCACTTGTTCCGATGCACCTCCCTCTTCACTCCACGCCATGCTCGCGAGACGAAGGGGTGCGAGGTGGAGGAGGCCTGCAATCGGGGCCTCCCCAAGCGATGCGACGAACTCGAGGGCTTGGTCAAGGTCGCCAGGTGACATCCGATGCACTTCACGTTCGCCTTCCTCCTGCACGGCATGCTGTCGAGCCCCTGGTTCCAACCCGACGTGCACGGGCTCAAGACCACGGGACCGAAGCGCTTCTGCAACAACAAGGGAAAGCCCCCAATCGTCGTCCGTGATCACGACGCGCCCCACTGGCTCGATGCGCTCCTCGACACCGCTGCAAGGCTCGACTTCGACCTGCCATCGACGGCAGCCATTCATCGATGGCGCCTGCCCGGACGGTTCGGGGGCTGGAGCCGATGTGGACGTTGAAGGCTCGATCGTTTCGGACTTGACGGCGGCCGTTGAACCCCCAGAGGTGAACCGATGGACGTACGCCACGAAGTGGTTGAGCGTCGGATGGTCCGAGAGCAGGAAATCCTCGTCGACCGGGAGCGAGAAGATGTCACGAACGTCGGCCATGATCTCGGCTTGCTTCACGGTGTCGATGCCCAACTCGCCTTCCAAATCTTGGTCGAGTTCGATGAAGTCCTCGGGGTAGCCCGTGTGCTTCACCACCACCTCTACGAGGCGTGCTGCAATCGCCTCGTCCTGCACTGCTGGACCGGCATCGTGTGCCGTTGGTGCAGGCGGGGCGTCGGCCACGAACGGGGCGTCGGCGGTCACCTGAGCAGGGGCTTCTGGTGCGGGCGCAGCCGAAGAAGGCGCGCCTCCCGTCATCCTCTGAATGTAGCCGATCATGTGGTTCAGCGTCGGGTGGTCCGACAGCAGGAAATCTTCGTCGATGGGCAAGGAGAAGCGTTCGCGGATGTCGGCCATGATTTCGGCCTGCTTCACGGTGTCGATCCCAAGTTCTCCCTCGAGGTCTTGATCGAGTTCGATGAAGTCGGCCGGATAGCCGGTGTGGTGCACGACGACCTCGACCACCGACGACACGAGGTCGTCGGGCGCTGAGCCCATGCCAGAGGCTTGGGGAGGTGCTGGTGGCGTCGCTGAATCAGCAGCGGGGGTCGGCGCGGGCGTCGGATCGGGCTGCGAAGAAGGCGTCGTTGCTGCCTCCACCTGTGACCCCGCGGGAACTTCCCCACCCTGCATGCGGACAAGGTAGGCCACCATGTGGTTGAGCGTCGGATGTTCGGAGAGCAAGAAGTCGTCATCCACGGGGAGGGAGAACATGTCGCGAAGCGTCGCCATGATTTCGGCCTGCTTCACCGTATCAATACCGAGTTCACCTTCGAGGTCTTGGTCCATCTCGATGAACTCGGCAGGATAACCGGTGTGGTCCACCACAACCTGAATCACCGCAGCGGCGAGGTCATCGTCGCCCGGCACCGCCGGCGTGGACGTCAGAGCCGCAGCGGGAGCGGCTGAAGGTTCAGGGGTGGGCACTGGAGCGGGCACAGCCTCCTTGGGCTGTGTGCCCGTGGCTTGCTCAGGCACCGGTTCGGCTTCGAACGCTGCCGTGGGGGGCCACGGTTCGCCCTGCACACCACCGTGGAGGTTGTCGTCGCCGTTGACGTAGGCGACGAGTTTCCCTTCAAGAACGCGAAGAACGAGGTCGTTCGTTCCGGCCAGGCTACGGTTCCATGCGAGGAGGGCGCGGCCGTCGATCCGGTCACCTTCAACCGGCCAGCGACGCACCAGCGACAAGGCGATTTGCGAACCAAAGCCGGCGCCAAACCGCAGCCCGTACTCGATGCCATCGATGGACCCACCTTTGCTGAGGTTGAGGTCGCCAAGTTCGGGGTCGACTTCCTTGTGGTTGGCAATCGGGGGGAAGCGTCGATGGTGCAACCCATGGATCATCGTCGCATCTTCGATGCCAACGCCCATCGGATGACCGGTGAACCCCTTCGTGTTCGCGATGAGGATGCTGTCGGTGCTCTCACCAAAGGTGCGCCGCAAGGCCATGACCTCCGATTGGGCAGAACCTCCCCGGGCGGGCGTGTAGGTCTCGTGCGAGAAAAAGGCGAGGTGGGACGACATCTGATGGCGATCAAGCCCCCAGGTGGATTCCATCTCCGCGACGAAACCGTCGACGGTTTGCGCCACGTGGTCCACATCCAAACGCGTGCCGTGGTACGCGGAATTGGCCATTCGCGTCCCCAAGAGTTCTGCGTAGGGCTGCACGCCGCGCTGCGCGGCTTCGCTGTGCCGTTCGATGACAAAGGATGCTGCCCCCATGCCCAGCACAAGGCCGTTGCGCCGTCGGTCGAACGGCAGGGCGGCCTCCTCGACGACACGGCTCGTGGAGGCGGCGCCGGAGGCGGCGAAGCCTGCGCCGATCCACGACCACAGGTCCGGTCCGGTCACGTTGTCTGCGGAAATGACAACGACACGGTCGACGCGATTCGCTGCAAGCCAATCCTCAGCGATGCTGAAGGCGGCCGTGGCGGAAGCACAGGCGACGTTGATCGTCGAGTTCGGGCCCCGAATTCCTGTGTATTGGGCAAATTGGGCGTGGCCCATGTTGAGGACCTGGAACAGGAAGCGTCGGTCGAAGTGCCCGTCCCCGTCGTCGCCGTTGGCTGCAGCGTGGGCAAAGGAGGCGGCTGTGCCGGGGAAGCACGAGGCGAACACGACTCCCGTTCGTTCACGCTGGTGTGCAGGAACCTGCCAGCCTCGAATCAAGCGCAGACCGCCCTTGCCAACCTGCTCTTCGGGCGTCAACGGGATGGCCGCGTCTCGAAGCGCGATGAGCCCCGATGCAACGGCGAGTTGCGTCGTGATGTCCCACGCCTTCACGACCTTGGGGTCAACACCGAATTCCTCGGCGAGGTCAAAGTCATGCGCGATGCCTGCCAACTGGGGGATGTCGTCGAACTGTTCCGCCGGGAACATGTCCACGGAGCCGTCCCGTCCCTTCTGCAAACGGACGATGTTGCGGTCAAGCAAGGCTTGTTTGTACGCGTCCGAAACCTCCTCGATGCACGTCTCACCCCGCACCAAGCGTTCGAACACGTCGGGATCGAACACGCGGTGTCCACCGGGAAGGCCAAGGGACACACCGGTGATGACGTAGGGGTCCGCGCGGCGGGCAGCAAGCGGGTCATGCACGGCGATGGCAGGAGCCCCCGAGGAAGCGCGACGCATCACGGACGTTGTTGGCTTCCACCCCACAGGTGGAGCTCGAACCGCCCGCTGCAGGTCGGCTGCTGTCGACGCGGCAGCAACATCGACGTCGGGATCGAGCGTCGCCTCGCGTTGAATCTGAGCGACCACAGCGCGAATGGCTGCATCGGACAACCCAAGGCCGCTTCGTAGGTCCACCGCGCCTCGACAGAACCGTGCAGGGTAACCGCACTGCGCGGCGAGCCTATCCCCGAGGTACAAGGCCACAGCCTCGGCCGGGTCGTCCACGGCGACCTCGACGGTGACGGTCGTAGGCGCCGGGGCCGCCGACGGGGCGGCAACGCCGGACGCGCCGCCGCGTGGGAGTGGTCGTCCGCGGCTTCGGAGGTCTTCGAGATCGGCCGTGGAAGCATGGGCAGGAGGTGCGCGATGGGCCTCAAGCGGTCCCGCTCGGAACGCCTCGGTCCAGACCTCGCTACGTCCGTCTGGCATCAGAGGGACACGGCCAGCAAGCGCCAGCATACCAAGCGCGCCGAGGAAGGAGGCGATTCCGCCCTGCTTTGGATGGTTCGTCATGACGGCCAGGTGGGGTTTCCCCTCGAGGATCTGCGTTGCGAACACGGAGAGGGCACGCTTCGGGCCCACCTCGACGAACGCGCCTGCGCCGGCCGAGGCCATCGTTTCGATCTGCGAGGTCCACTCGACAGAGGACGCCATCTGGGGGGCCAATTTTTCCAGAATCGCCGACTTCGAATCTTCACCATCGGTGGGATAGAACGAACCATCAACGTTGGCCGTGATGGGCACCGAGGGCCAGTTCAGGTCCAGACCTTCGAGAAACGCGCGCAGCGGTTCGTTGGCAGGCGCCACGATGCGGGAGTGGAAGGCATGCGATGTTTGCAGCAAGGTGCAGGGCATCCCCTCGGCCTCGAAGGACGCCATCGCGGATTTCACGGGGCCCGTCTCACCCGCAATGACGGTCATTTTCGGGGAGTTCTTGTTCGCTGCAATCACGTATCCGTCCGTCGCGTCAAGGATGCGCTGAACGTCCTCAAGCGGCGCACTGACCGAGGCCATCAGGCCTTGATCCTCGATCTCGACCGATCCCATCTCCGTCCCGCGCGCCGCAGCGGCTCGCAACGCGCTGTCCATGTCCATGATGCCAGAAGCCATCAGGGCGGCGTACTCGCCCAAGGAGTGCCCGGCCACCATGTCAGGGAACATGCCGTGATCGTTGAGCGCTCGCTCGATGGCCAAGTCCGCCGTCAGCATCGCGGGCTGCGTGTATTCCGTGCGCTTCAGTTTCTCCTCGGCGGAGGCGAGCTCCTCCTTGCTGAGTCCTGAACGCAGCACGAAACTGGAAAGCGTTTCACCGTCAAGGACCTCCACCATGGTCTCATCAGCCTTGGCCCACACGTCCTGAACCGCGCTGTACCGTTGCCACAAATCGTGGGTCATGCCGACGTATTGGCTCCCTTGGCCGGGATACATGTGGGCCACCTTGGCTGCATCAGGCATGGCGGGCGTGTCCGTGACCATGATGCCTTGAGCGGCGAGGAAGCCCCACTTCGCTGGGTCCGACAGCGACGATGCCGCGAGCGTTCGGCGCTTCTCAAACTCGGCCCAGGAGGTGGCCACCAGCGCAAGGCGGAGCGCATCGTTCGGGTCGAATCCCGCTGAGGCGTCGGTCAGGACGACCGAGAGGCGTCGCCCGGCAGGGTCGTCGTCGAACAAGGGACCGCTTCCGTCCACCGCGGCCAACGCGGAGGTGATGTCCTCCAACGTCGCTCCAGACAGCAGGAGCAAGCCCCCTTCAAGTTCCTTCAACGAGGCGTGGTCGAGGCTCGGTGATGCAGCCGGGTCGAGAATAGACGGCACGCTCGGCCCTGAAGGAGCAACGCCGAGCGTGCGCCAACGTTCGTCCCAGATGGTAGCAAGGGCGTGATGGACGTCGGGGTCAAATCCTTCCAAAGCGACGTGGAAATTGGTCCCGCCGAATCCGAAGGCGCTCACACCCGCGCGACGCGGATGTCCCTTCGGCAACGGCCACTCCATGGCCTGCGTGGGGACGAAGAAGGGATTCTCGTTCCAATCCACCGTGGGGTTGGGGGTTTCGAAGCCGGCACTCGGTGGGATGGTGGCGTGGTGCAGCGCCATGGTCACCTTCAGGATGCCCGCAATCCCTGCCGCCGCCTTCAGGTGGCCGATTTGGCTCTTCACCGAACCGACCGCGATGTGTTCACCGGGCGGTAGCCCCGTCCACAGGCGGGACAGGGTGGACAATTCGGTCGCATCGCCAACCTTGGTGGAGGTCCCGTGGGCTTCGACAAGTTCCACGGTTGAGGCAGGATAACCGGCTTGGGCGTAGGCGCGGGCGATGGCTTGGACTTGGCCACGCTGGGAAGGAGCCGTGATGCCTTTGCCACGGCCATCGGACGAACCGCCGACACCACGGATGACGGCCAGCACCGTCGCTCCTTCGCGAAGCGCATCCGACAATCGTCGAAGGACAAGGACGCCAGCACCCTCGCCCATCACGAAGCCGTTCGCACGCGCATCGAAGGGGGTGGAATGGCTCGGCGACAGCGCCCCAATGGCGCTGAATTTGGCGAACGTCGCAGGGTCCATCGTTCGGTCGGAAGCGCCGCAAAGCATCGTGTCGACTTGCCGAGCCTGAAGCAAGCGGCACGCGTCCAGCAGCGCTGCCATCGAGGAAGCACAGGCGGCGTCCATCGCGTGGTTCGGCCCCTGAAGATCAAGCAGGTTCGCGACACGCCCCGATACGACGTTGGCGAGTTCGCCCGGCATGGTGTCCTCGGTGATGAGCGGCGCACCGTCCACCATCTCTTCGACAAAAGCATCCGCTTGGGCTTCAGTCAGGCCCGCTTCGATGGCGAGGCGGCGGCTCTTCTCGGCCCAGACCCGAACGTTGGATTCGTTTCGGTTTTCACCGCCGAGCGCGTTCGCGAAGACAACCCCTGTGCGAGCGCGGTCAAGGTCTCGCCCCCCATCGCCGTACCCGGCGTGCTCCAAGGCCTCAGCCGCGGCGGCCACCGCCCACAGTTGGCACGTGTCGATTTGTGGGAGGGTGCCGGGCGGCTGGCGCCAGCGGCGCCAGTCGAATTCGAAGCCATCGACGAAGGCGCCAATCCGAGCGTAGGATGTGTTGGTCACCACGTCACCTGGACCGCCTTCAGCCCAGAAGTCCTCGACACGGCCTGGCCATCGGCCCTCAGGGACTTGGCGAATGCTCACCCGTGCCTCGATGATGTTCTGCCAGAACGCCTCCGCAGTCAACGCGTCCGGCATGATGGCGGAGCAGCCGACGATGGCGATCGGTTCGAACGGTGCCTGGTCAAGCCCTTCACACGCTTTTCCATCCGCCGTTGTGACCGTCATCTCATCACCTCAGGCCATGATGGTCTCCGGAACCATCGTGATGGAGTAGCCTGCATCGACGTGAATGACCTGCCCGGTCACACCAGCCGCAAGCGGGCTGGCCAACCACAGCGTTGTCCCAGCGACGTCGTCTTGCGTGACGTTGCGCCGGAGCGGCGCATTGTCGGCCACGTGGTTGAGGATGTTGTCAAAGCCCGGGATGCCCGAGGCGGCAATCGTTCGGATGGGGCCGGAGGAAATCGCGTTGATCCTGTGGCCTTCGGGGCCAAGGTGGCACGCGAGCTCCCTCGTCCAGCATTCGAGGGCGGCCTTGGCCATGCTCATGATGCCGTAGGAAGGGACGTACCGCGTCGAAGCGGCGTAGGTGAGGGTGATGGTCGATGAACCGGGCGCCAGGTAGGGCAGGGCGTGCCTGAGGCACCGCTGAAGGCTGTTCGCGGAGATGGTCATCGCCGTGTTGATGTCGGCATCTTCGACAAAGAGGATGGGGCGGTCAAAACAGGTGCGCGGGGCGAAGCCAATCGCATGCACAAGCACGTCGGCTTGGCGCCCGGGGTGGTCCGCCGCGAAGGCGTCGAAAAACTCCCTGGTGCTTTCGTCCGCCGCGACGTCGAGGGGATAGAAACCTTCGATGGCCGGAAGTTGGTCCTTCAACTGGAACACGCGGCTCATGAAGCGCTTCTGGTAGCCAAGGAAGAGGCGGCATCCTGCGGCGGCCAATTGCTGGCAGATGGCCCAAGCAATCGAGTCCTCGCTCGCCACGCCGAACACGAACGCGGTTTTGCCTTCCAGATTCAGCATCCGCACATCCTCCAACGGTGTAGCCGGGCACACCGGCTTTTCACCATTCCTCAGGCTTGGCCGTGCAGCAGCACGCCTGCGACGGTGGGTTCAATCGCCGTCAAAGGTCTGCAAACGCCGCGTCGAGGTCGTCGTCACCGCCGAGGTCGTCGAACATTGCGTCGAATTCGTCAGCCGCCGGAACGATGGCCTTCCGTGCAGCCACCGGCTCCTCTGGCATGTCCGTGACGACCTCTTCGAGTTCAGGGCCACCAGCCTTGCGCAGCATTCGGCCGACAAGGCCGAGGAGCACGAGCGCGAGCAACGCACCTCCAGCGATCAGCCCGTAGAGTTGCAGGTCGTCTTGGCTCAACTCTTCGAGCCCACCACCAAGGCTTGTGGTGGAACTCGTGGGCGCCACGACGACGGAAACCTGGACCTCGCTGACCTCTGCGGAACCGTCGTTGGACGACGTGGCCGCAAGGATCACCTGCATACGAATCTCCTCGGCAACATCGCCCGGTGAACGGATGACAAGGGAGCGTTCGACGGACGTGCCGTCCACCGCGACCGTTTCGGCGACGAAGGTCCCTTGAGGGAAGGTGAAGCCCGCGGCCTCAAGGTCTGCCCGGTTCACGACGTTCACTTCGATGCGGTCCTCGTCGTTGCCGTCGTTGCTCATCGTGAACGCGATGTTGACCTCCTCCGAGGCCTCCATGTTTCGTGTGGAGCGGTCCGTGACGGTGAGGTCCACCATGCCAAAGGTCTCGACGCTGAAATCACCGGAGTAGGTGGCCGTCTGGTTCAACTGTTCGATCGGGATCATGGCGGCCGACGTCACCGTCGCGATGAGGTCGAACCCGAGTTCGAGGTCGGCTTCGATGCGAGGGGAGCCAGAAAACACGACCGTGAAGTCCTCCTCATCCCCTGCTGCAAGGTCGAACGAATCCTCGGAGAGGGACATGTCGACGCGTGGGTCGTCGTCCTGCCACTCGTAATCGACGGAAATGGCCTCCTGGACCTGCCCGTTGTTGGTCACCGTACAGGTGATTTCCACATCGTCGTTCTGCAAGGGGTGGACGTTCATGACGGGGTCGTCGTCGCAGTCAATCTGCACACCGACCCCGAATTGGGCGTGTGCCGTGGGAACGGTGCCCAAGAGCATGCTCAGAAGCAGCAGCAAGCCCACGGACCCCGTCCGGACCCTGCCTTGCATGCCAACGCCTCGCCGGACTCGGACATGAACATGACGCCGCTGAGACCCTCCTCAGTCGCATGAGCGGGGACCGTACAGCCGCTCGGGCAGGTCGACGTGGGTCCTGTACAGAACCTCGTCGTCGACCCCTGCGTCGATGAGTTGCTTTGTTCGCTTGGGCACGGTTTTCGGCCCGAGCACGGCGCCAGGCCGTCTTGGGTCGTCCATATGGTCGGTCTCCAGCAAGAATCCGCCACTGGCCTCTGCCATCGTGTCAAGCAAGACCGGAAGCGCGCCTTTCCCACAGAGCACGCTCGGCACGATCCCGTGGGTGGCGCTGTCCCGTACGTCCGGCGGCGCATAGTGGCGGACAAGCCTGTCGCGTGCGAGCCCCGCGCGGTCGGCCATCAGGGCCAGGTCTGGGTAGGTCGCCTCGCTTTCCCCCTCCACGTGCAACTGCAACGCGAAGCCTTCCCGGGCCGCTCGGGCCATGGTCGAGGACAACAATTCGTTGGACAGGCCCCACACTTCATCGCTGACCTTCCAATGGGGCCGACCAACTTCGCCGACCGCGTGTGCGAGGCCTTCGTCGATGAAGTCAACCGCGGCTTCGATGCTGGAATCATAGGCCTCCACGGCACGGGCACGTCCGGCTTCGCCGTGGACGGACCAGGACTCAAATTGATGCGCAAAGGCTGCAGGATGAGGACCAAGCACCACACGAACGTCAAGGTTCACCGCCGCCCGAACCTCCGCAGCCATGGCCACCGTGTCGGCATAGGCGGTGCGATGGCCCTCGAGGTCGACGGGAGGTGCTCGAAAGTCAGGGCAATGAACGAGCACGAGGTCGGTGCCGCCTGCTCGCTTGAAATCCTGCGCCGCATCCAGAAAACGGCCTGCTCGGTTCAGGTGAAAATGGTCGTCCGTGATGGGGCCGTCGTACGGCATGCTCAGCCCTCGGTCGCAAAGGCGCGCCTTGATTCGATCTGTGTGCGCCAGTGAACAGCGGCCATGGCGACCATGTTTGGATGGCGCGCCTCGGTGACCACCGCCTTCCCGTTGCCCCAGAGCATGATGTGAACGCCATGGCGTTCGTCGTCGATGTGAACGCAGCCAAGCCGCTCGTCCACGACGCCGTTCCCGGCACCGAGGTCGCCGGCGAGCCTGTCGATGAGCACCGGCCTGGCATACGCGAACGAGGCGATGATGGGGCCGAACTCCATGCGGAGGCCGTGTTCGTCCATGCCGAGACGCAGCAGGACTTCCTTGGCAGCAGCCTGTGCCGCTTCGATGCGATGGGTGCCGTGCACCACCATCCGGCCTTCGGAATCGATGACCACGGTGGCCGAAGGCTTGCTGAGCGCCATCACCACGACGTCTCCTGTTCGAACCCCGTTGAGGCGGTCCACGACGGCGTTGGCATCAACCGGCGTCGAAGGAACAAATCGAACAAGCCTGTTTTCGACACGAACGTCGATGGCGCCGCCCATCTTACTCCTCTCCATCTTGTGCGACAAGGTCGTCATATGAAACGATGACCTCGGGCGGCGGGCCTCGTGAAAGGCCTGCAAGAAGGCCATCGATGCGGGCTTCTGGTAGCACGACCAAGAGTCGACGAGCGGTGGACGTGGCACCAACCGCTCGCAAGGCGCCGCGCACCCGGGCGGCCAGGCGGGTGTCCCTTGCCTCGATCGTGGAGGGCTGGAGGTCGTCGTCCCACATCGCCCACCATGCACGGGAAGCAACCTTCACCTGCGAGAACGCCTCGTTGAGGCCGTCACCCTTCGAAGCCTTGCTCGCTGCGACCAGCGTTCGCGACCACGTCCTACGACCGCGCACCCGACGAAGCAATCGGCGCCAGTGCGTTCGTTCCGTGGCTTCAAGCGACAACTGATCCGACCACGACTCGTCCTCAAGGGAAGGTTCGAGGAAGAACACCGGCTTCCCAGCCCGCTCAAAAGCCCGCACAACGCGAACGGGCTCTGGGTCTGGAAAGGCCCCCCATTGCACGCCTTCGATGGCGCTGAACGCCTCGAGCAACCGCGCTTCATGACCAATACCGAACCGAACCGCTTCGAGGTTCACGCCGGGTGAGGCCCGTTCGTCGGCAGCCTCCTGTGCCCAGGCGTGAGGGGCCTCGGCGTCCTCGAGGACCGCCACACCGTCCCATGCTGCTTCGTCAGGCCACAGCACCCTCGGGTGGACCACGGTGGGAAAGGTCCCATGCAGCAGCACGGTCCCGCCATCGGGGTCCGTCCACGTGGCCGTGGACCATGCTCGGCCCTCGGCCATGGGCCGGATCACTCCTGTGAATTGACCCACTCAAGCAGGGACTCGATGTCCCACCCTTGGTCGAAGTACCCCTGGATTTGGTCCTGTGTCCACTGCGGGAAGGTCTCCATGGCGCGTGCCATCTCGGGCGAGACCGAGGCCGCGGGTGGCGCGGCGGGTAGGTCCACGATCGCCTTTGAGCCATCGTCGTAGTCGTCGTCATCGTCGTCGTAGTCCATGGACGGACCATCGTTGCCCCGGCGGAGCAAGACCATCACCAACGTGGCCAGAACGGCCACCACACCGAGCAAGCCGACAAGCAGCAACACAAGCGCCGAGCCATCGCCCTCGTCGGACTGAACCTTGACGTTGAGGTACCCGTCGAGTTGGCTGCCGTTGTACAGCAACTCACCGCTGGCGTCGTCGTAGATGAGGTAGTACATCCCGGTGGTGGGGGTGGTGAAGGCCTCCAAGGAGATGCTCTCCCAGCTTGAGCCGGCGATGTCGATAGCGCTCGTGGTGTGCACGGTTTCACGAACCGGCACCATGCCGGACATCACGCTCATGACCCGAAGGTCTGCGCTGCCCGCAAGGCTTCCCACGTTTTGCACAAGGACCTCGATGGTCATGGATTCCCCAACCTCAGGCGTGGCTGGGTCGTAGCGAACGGTCGCCACGGAGAAGACCGCTTCTTCGTGGATCAGGTCATACTGCGAGCGGTGGTCGGGGTCTTGCGACTGAATCGGGACAATGTTGCCCTCCGCCGTTGGCCCACCGCCAAACAGGCTTGAACCCGCCGAGTCGGTGCCGTGAACCCAGAGGATGACCTTGACACCCGCCATTTGTGCGGACGGTGGGTCGACAGGGTCCGGCCACAGGTCGACGCATTCGGCCGTGGCGTAGTACTCGCCGACACCCTTGACGAGGGTGATGGACGACGCGAGTGGGCCGTTGCCGAAGGCTTGGCCGTAGACGGGCCACGTCAGGCCGGTCGACGGGTCCGAAAGGAACTGCCAGCGGAGTTCAATCTCCTCTTCGAGGAGTTTCTCAGGTTCCTCGATAATGAAGTCCACGTCCACGCAATGCAGGACAGAGGAAGGGAGTTCACCCGCGATGATCTCGTCGGTGCCGCCCTTCTTGAGCGTCCACGTGTCACGGGCGACCTCGGGTGGCGTGTCGTCCACCATGATGGTGAACTGAGCGCATCCGTACCCATCGAATTCACCGCAGTAGTCGTCGGTCTTGTCCTCAGCACCCGTCGGAAGGTCCACCAAGCGGAAGGTGTACACGAATTCGTTCGTCACAGGAGGTGCCGTGACGTTGAAGGCAAAGGTGCCACCGCTGAAGGTCTCCGTCCACGTCTCGCCCGCCCATGGGTCGTAGTTCTTGCCTGGTTCGCTGACCTTGACCGCTGCAACGCGGGTGATTTCCATGGTCAATTCGATCTCGGGTTGAATGGACACGCCATTGCCGAGACCGGCGACGTAGGCGTACTGCCCTTCGAAGAGGATGGTGTCGCCGGGACCAACGAAACCGACCTGAACGTCGCTCGTGATCGGTTCCGTCACGTCAGACAGGTAGGGGATTTCCATCAGCCCTGCGTTCAAGTCCGCGACGAAATCCAACCGAACGGAGTCAGCGTACATCCAGTCCTGGAGGTGACCGCTGAGACCGAGGTAATCCTGCTTCACGTTGTTGAAGTCCTGAACGCTCACCTTGGGCGTACTGGAGCCCAAATGCCCCGGAATTCCCCAATCCAAGCGAACCGGGAGGTCGAGGTAGAAGAACTCCTCGAAGGGGTCGATGAGGGCTCCACCGTCCATGCGCTTGAGGCCGGGCATGCGGTCGTCCTCTTCGACGATGGACAGGTAGGGCGATTCCGTCCACGTTGTTCCGTTGCGGGGGTAGTACACGACGAGCATCTCCTCGCCGGGAGAGCCGTCGAGGTTGACGCGAATCGTGTCGAGGTCGCGCCATCCGTTGCCGTCCTGTGCTTCGACGATGATGTGGTAGGTGTTGCCTGCGTAGATGGTCTTGTTCTGAAGGCCCTTGTAACCGGGGTCGGTCGAACGGAGGAACCGTTCTCCGGCCGAGTTCTCGATGAAGACGTTGGAGATCACCGGGGTTTCGGAATCCATGGACACGTAGGTCACGTAGTCGTTCTCGAAGCCAGGTCCACCGCCGTCAATCGCGTTGCCAGCAAGGTCGTAGCCTTCAATCCACACGCTCACGCGTCCTTCTGGGTCCCAGCCTTGGTTCGCAGAATCGTCGTACTGCGCGAGGTAGGTGCCGTTCGGAATTCCACCGTCGCTGGCCAAGGTCTGCGTGGTGTATTCGTCGGGGTCAGGGACACCGTCGTCGTTGGCGTCATGCTCGTACTCAACCCACAAGTGGAGATCAAGGGTGCTCGGTGGGGAAGGCAAGTCCTGAGCGACAAAGCGCACCTGCTGGTTGGCAGAAGGAACCACCCACGTGTCGTCGTAGACACGCCGCCAGTTCTCAGGGAGGTCACCGCCACCGAGGAAAACGGACATGGACATCAGGTTCGGCTCGTAGGTGTCGATGGAGACGTTGAAGGGCACGGCACAATCGCTGTCAGGTCGCAGCGTGGTGGGTGGGCAAAGCGTGTCACCGCCGTCGTACCCACCCATGCGGACACGGAGCACCTCATCGCCTGCAGCGCCAAGCCCAAGGTCGACAGGCCACGAGAAATCGCCACCGATTGGACCGCTCACGTTGTCGATTTCAATCCACGTGATCGTGATGTTTCCGTCAATGTTGGAGACGTCCTGCTGTTCGAGCACGAGGTAGTAGGTCGAGGGGTCGGGAGCCACATCAAGCGCTTCCAAGCGAACGCTGCCCTCGAGCGTCATGTAGCGCGTGGAGCGTGCGGCATCGAGGTCTTGCGATTCGTCGTTGGCGTTGAGCACGGCCAAACTGGTGATGCCGGCATCGTTCTCGATGGCGTTCCCGTTGCCGGGGGCAAACAACACCGCGGCAGGCAAACCATCGACGCCGTTCGCACCCACGCTGAACGCGTACATGCGGACGGTTGGCGCGTCCTCCCATGCGGGATTCACGCGGAACCGCCAGGTGATTTCCTTGCCCGCAGGCGACGTCGTGTCGGTCACGGTCGACGTCTCAAGCGTCAGGTACGCACCAGGGTCGGCGCGCTTCTCAAAGCCACCAACCTCCGACCATGCGAGTTCCACGGTGCCCGAGGCCGATTCAAACAGCAGGCCTGCTTCTGCAAGCGAGGTGCCCGTCGACGCGTCAACGCTGTGCGTCGAAACGACTTCGTAGATGTCCCCGCTGGGGTAGAGGCCGATCGGACTGCCCGACACCGTCAGCGTGCTGTCGTAGCCGGGCGCGGTGCTGACCACAAGGTCGGCGAAGCGCACCGCACCACCGTCGTTGGTGTGCACGGCGAAGGCCACGTCCACGCTGCCGCTGCCGCCAGCGAGGGCCACGCCTTGATTCAATTCACGGTCGAATCCATCGGCCTCGTCGAACGACCGCTCCCAGTCATAGACGATGTCGAGGTTCCGCATCACAAGGGTGCTGCCGGTCGATGCGTTGGTGCTCTCAAGTTCGAAGCGGAAGCTCACCCATTCGTTGCCGTACGCATCGGCAAAGGCGTAGGTCACCAAGGGGTTGTCCATGAGGTCGTTGATGGCGTCCGCCAGACCGATGGACCCGGAGTCTTCCTGGAAGTACGTCGTCATGTTCGGAATGCTCCCCAACGAAACGGATTGCGTACCGGAGTGGAGTTCGAGGTCGAAGCCCTCGCCTTGGTCGGTGGTGGACACGATCCCAATCTGGTCCATCACGATGTCAGCGGCGAGGACGGTCGCGCCTCGAGGGAGAACGAAGGTTCCGCCGACCGCACGAGCGTTGAGGTTGAGCGTCAAGGTGTTGACTTCGGAACCGGTGTGCATCCCGTTCACGAAACTGCCGTAGAACATGGTCTGACGGCCGAGGGCCGAGAACGCAGGTTGGTCAAAGCCCCAGTCGATGTCGCCATCGCCCGCGATGTCAACAAGAACGCCACTGGCGTGGTGGCCGAACCGGAGATCGAACCAGATTTCCGACACATCGCAGTTCGTGAAGCCGTTGAGGGGATCGAACTGGAACCCGACGATCGAGGAGAATCCGAACATCGGGGCGTCGAGTTCCGTCCATGCGTCAACGGTGAGGTTCACCTGATCGGCGCCACCAGGGGAGGTGATGAACACGGTCGGCGTTTCGCTGCACGCGCGGTTCACAACCGGTCGAATCGCTGTGATTGGATACGAAAATTTGGGACGCTCAACAGCGGGGGAGAACGTGGTGTCCACAAGGCTTGGTGAGTACTGAATCGGACCGCCCTGGGCGTGCCAGATGCCGTCGTACACCAGCGGGTTCGCGGCATCGGTTTGGTTGAACCCGGTTCCGATCCTTGTGCCAATGTTGAACCCGTGCAGCACGGCGGTCGACAAGCGATCTGGCCCGGAGTTCCAGTTGAACACGAAGTCGAGTGAGCGGTGCTCGTCGGCGTCGATGCCCCAGAGTTCGATGATGTCGCCTTGGAGGCCTTCCATGGGGTTTCCATCGATGTCGTGAACGAGGTTCCCCGTCATGGTGTTCATGACGTCAACCGTCAGGGTTCCGGATGCCGTGGTTTCGGACTCGATGTTGAGGATACCGTACCCGTTGGGGTGGTAGGGGCCGCCGTTGACGTTTGGCAGGAAACCCCGAACCTTCATCCAGCCGCTTTGAGGGAGAAGTTGGCCCAACCTCACGTTGTCCACGTACCAGCCGGGGAAGGTTTGGTTGACGGGTGAACTGCCGCTGCCACCGGCCGTGTTGTGCTCGACAACGAAGCGCAATTGCACGTACCGGCCAACATAGTCGCTGAGGTCAACAGCGACCTCGGCCCACCCGGACGGGTTGTTGGCGTTCACGCTGGTGCCCGCAAAGGCAGCATCACCGTTGGCAACGCCACCGCAGCCGTACTGCACTTGACCCTGGGAGCTGCCTTTCGTGTAGTAGCCGTTGCCGAATCCGAGGTTTGAGGTGTTGGCTTGATCGATGTCGATGTAACTGAAGGCGTTCGAGCCCCCGGTGTCGGGGGGGAAGAACTCGTCGTTGCGGTCTCGGATTTGCAGGTACGCGCAGTCACGGTAGTACTTCTGCACGCCACCCGTACCGGATTCAAGCCAGTGCAAAGCGTGGAAGGAGGAGAAACTCAGCGTGGTGCCGCCCATCGCAGGGTCGATGAAAATGGGAGGAGAGAGCATCATGCTCTCGAAGTCGTTGCCGTTGTTGTCGTCGCGGTTGTCGTCGTCGTAGGGGTTCGTGCCCCAGCACATCTCGCCAGACGCGCATCCGGTGGGGAGCACGCCGGCGGAGGCGGGGATGCTCCGGTGCTCCCATGCCCACTGGCTCATCATCGGTTGCGTGCCGTCGGTGAAATTCTTGGTCGTCCCTTCAAAGTCGGTCAGGAATCCGTTCGATTTCAGGCTGACCGGGGTCGCGGACGAACCTTGTTCGAACTGGAAGTCGTTCTTCGCCGAGAAGGCCGTCAACTGGCCGTTGGCGTCTGGGCTCCAGGTCTTCGGGAGGGTGTCGGTGTCGATGCGCACGAACGCGTCGTGCTCGGCCATCGCCGTTCCGATGGTCATCGAGGCACCCGTCACCGTTTGCCCGGCGGGGAGGGAGACCTGAGCGTCCTCGTCGTTCATCCACGTGGCCGGGTCGCGGACGTCAGCCACCGCTTCGTCCTCGCCGTTCTCGAACTGCGTGACGTTGATGGCGCCAGCCAGCGGGGTGAGCAGGAGCATGGTCAGCATCAGCAACGCGCGACGGCGACCGGAGCGTTCGACATTCATAGGAGCACCAACGTCGTGACGGACGACTCGCCTGCCTAAAAGCATCCCGTGAGGGCGGGTCGAGGAACGGGTCACAGCGAAACCACACGGCGCCCACGCAGCGCCTCGTCCGACAGCGCATCCAAACCCCCAAGCCGGCCCTCGCTTTTCTCGAGCCACTCCAGGTTGGCCACGGTGGTCGGATGCTTCGGCCCAAGGGCGTCGCACACCTCCGGACCGGTGCTGAGGTCGAAGGTCCCGAGGGCCCGCGCCATGTCCACGATGGAAGACTTGTCCAAACCCAGAAGGGGGCGCAGGACCGGCAAGCCCCCGGCCCCCTCGACCGCGCCAAGGTTGCCCAAGGTTTGGCTGGAGACCTGCCCGAGGTTTTCACCCGTGAGGAGCGCGGTGGCTCCAACCTCACGTGCATGGCGTGATGCGATGGTGTTGAAGAGGCGTTTGAGGTGAATGAAGTACTCAGAGTGGCACCATGATTCGGTGAACTGCGACATGATGCTCGCCACAGGCACGACATGAAGGTCCGGCGAGATCGCGGCCCGCATGGATTCGCCGATGGACCCCTCCATGCCGCGAAGGTGACGAAGGCAGTCCACGACCTTCTCCTCGGCCTCCGGCCCGGTCACTGGCTCCATGCTGAAGTGGATGGGGTGAACGCTCCAACCGGCCCTGACCGCCCGTGCGACGGCCACGGGAGAATCGAGGCCCCCCGAGACCAGCCCCACGCTGCGGCCCATGCGCCGTGGGCCTCAGACGATGCCATAGGGCTTCCCTGTTGGCGAGGCTTCTTGACCCGCAGCGTCGAGGAACAACCATGGAGCCGTACTCCATCGAACCCGTCACGATCATCGAGGAAGTGTTTCCTCAGGACACCAACGCCTACGACACGCTGTTCGGTGGCCGCTTGCTTTCGCTGATGGACAAGGCAGGGGGGATTGCATGTGCAAAATTTGCGCACAGGGAATTCGTCACCGTCTCCATCGACACCTTGACCTTCATCGCGCCAGCACGCCAAGGCGATCTCCTCGAAGTCACTGGACAAGTCGTGTTCACGTCCAACCACACCGCGTGCGTGAAGGTGACCGCCTGCGCGATGAGCAAAGCGGATTGGGAACGAAAACGCATTTGCGAGGGCTACTTCTTCTTCGTCGCCATCGATTCGATGATGCGCCCCATCCCGATCCCTCAACTTACACCAGATGGGGAAGAGGCACAAGCGGAGTGGGACCATGCTGCCTTCCTGAAGAACTCCATGCTGCAGAAGCGCTCCCCGTCCAAGGCTTGATGTGGCCCACGACGACGCCCGGCCATGCCCGTGCTCAACATCGCCGCCGTGATGAGCGACGACCTGGCTCGTAACGTCGCGAAGCCGAGCGACCAGCGAGACGTGCATACCTACGTCCACAAGGAATCGGGCCCAGATGGCGCCCGCATCCTGTCCATCATTCGGCCGGCGAAGTACCCCGAACGGTTGCGACCGCTCCTGAACGCGCTGTCCGTTGGTCGGGTCGGCCTCATTGAGGTGAACGCCGTCAACGCGACGTTGGGGGAGACCTTGGTCGCGTTCGCGAGCGCGGGAGTGACGCGAGGGCTGGCGGTCGTCCGAAATCCCGAAGGAGGATGGATCGACGAAGATCAGGTGAGGTCGTTGTTTGCTCAGGCGGGCTTGGCGCAGTGGACCTTCGAACAGGAAGATGGCATCCACCTCCGCGAGCGGCTGTACGATCTCATGGACGAACTTCGGGAGGACCTTGCCCAGGAAGCCGAGCGCGGGTTGGTCCTCCCGGTGGACCAGCATTTCAACGTACGAGGCATCGGCCTGGTTGCGATTGGATACGTCCAAGCAGGCACGGTCAAACAACACGACGAGGTCCTCATGGTTCCAGCGAACGGGACCGGGACAGCAAAATCGCTGCAGGTCATGGACGATGACGTTCCGATGGCGTCCGCGGGAGACCGGGTTGGCCTGGCCCTTCGAAACGCGCAGGAGGGGCACTTGACCGGGGGGACCATCATCGTCCACCCGCCCATCGATGATGCACGAACCAACACCCATCGACCATCCTCCCTCGAAGCGCACGCCACGTCAACCGTTGCGCTCAGCCCCTCGCCCTTTCAACGACGGACCCTTCAGGTCGGGGACGTGGTGCACGTCTCGGTGGACCTCCAGTTTGTCGTTGGGCGCGTCGTCGAGGCGGATGAAACGGCCCTTGTGGTCGAGTGGGAACATCCCGTGCAGATCCGCACCGATCACCCACCAACCGCTGTGATCGCTCAACTGGATTCAAATCCGAGGATCATTGGTTCGGCTCGCCTTGAGCGGCGTGCGTGATTCGGCGAACAGCGTGGCCTTTCCCAACCCGGTTTCAGCCGTTGTTCATCTGGGTCATCTTCATAGTGGGAAGCACCAAGTGAACTCGGATGGGTATGACGGAGCCGGCCTTCGCCGGCCCGATGGAGGGCCACCGCGCGGTGCTGTCAGGCCTGCGGATGTCCGGATTGAAGGGCAAGGTCAAGGTCGCCCTTGATGCCTCCAGCCTGATCATCGAAGCCAAGCACGGCCAATCCACGAACTTCCCCATTGGATCGGTTCGCACCTTCAACCACCACCAAACCCACTTGATGCCTCCGTTGACGCAGTACCTCGGCGCCCTCATGGTGACGTCAGGATTGTGGCTGATCGACACCATCCCGGTCCGGAACACGATCCTCCTGACCGGTTCTGGCTTGCTCGCGGCATGGCTCCTCACGCGGCAACCGACGCTGACGGTGGAACTCACCAACGGCGAGCACCACGTCATCACAGGCCCTGATTCAACCTTGATGCAATTGGCGTACGTGCTCGGACGGGTCCTGGATGGGATGTCGTTGGAGGAGGCACGGGTCGGATTGGACCTCATCGACCTTCGGCGGCACCATCCGGTCACCTCCACGCCGGAGGCCTTGGTCCCGCCGTCGTCGATCGGCGCGATGCTGCATGGAGCAGCGGTCACGTCCGCCTCCGCAGAAAACGTGCTCGACGCCTTCCTTCAGGAGGAAGAAACGGCACCACTCAGCCCCTCCCCCTCGGTCGTCAACATCAACATCCATCCAACGGACGAGTACCTTCCGATCACGACCATCGACACGAGTGCTGCTGGAGGAGGCTTGCTCGGTCGTGCGTCCACCGCCCTGAACGAGGGCCGCATGCCGGCACCAGACCCAGCGCCCGTGCACCCGCGAAGTCCCGTGGACCCCGAGGAGGCGGAACGCCTCCGAAACGGCACCTCATCGCCCTTCGCCGCCAGCGATGCCGGTTGGCTCGAGGCACCCTCACTGCCTCAACCAACCGGGAACGTGGAAGAGCCCGAATTCCTGCCGAGTTTCTACGGACCGGAAGGAACGTCAGCGCCAAGGCACGACCTCCCGTCCCCCACCCAAACCCCCACGATGGGCCTCAGCCTGCCTCCGCCCGCGCAGGCCCCGATGCACGAAACGCGGGAGGCAACGCCCCCCGCCGCACCAACCCGTGGGGTTGTGAGCCGAGCGACCGTTGCCCCACAGCCCGAATCTACGCCGCGTCAACTGGGTGGAAACCTGAGCCCACGTGGACAGCAGACGACACACACCCACCTTCAGCCAGACCGCGTCCCTCGACCGAAAAGCGGCGTGTTGCAGTCGCTGTTCAACGCGCTGGTCGGCCTCCGCCCCCCCTCGCGCCAAGAGCAGGAATATTCGCAGATGTACGGCGACCCCGATGCCACGTTCCGAGCAAGCCAAGGCGCGGAACTGTCAACCTTCCAACGTGCTCGCCTGAGGTCCGACAGCGAACACCAAGCGATGTTGACAGAGGAGCAGCACAGGACGGCCGGGTCCAGTGGCGGGGAGCGGATCAACGACCCCTACCGTCAGATCATCAACACGGTCGCACGCAGCGACCTCCCCCCGAGCGAACAAACGCTCACGGGCGACTGGCAGCGGGAACTGGGCCCTCAACGGTTCGACGACCTCCACGAGGTGGGCAGCCAAACGCTGCCAAGCACCGCGCATCGCTTTGCCAACCTTGACCGGTTGGACGGCTGATCATTGGCTCAGGCGCTGATGCTCGAGCCAACGTGCCTCCATCGCCGCTTCGTCCATCGCCAACAGCCCGTCCACGCCGACGGTCGAGAGGGTGAAACTTGCAACGACGCACGCGCGTTCGACCGCTGCGCGGAGTTCCTCACGCGCAACAGGCCCTGAACCTTGAGCGAGCGCAGCAGCGATGGTGCCGGCGAAGCTGTCCCCGCAGCCCGTCGGGTCCACGAGCCCCGGGGATGGAACCCCAGGCACCACCATCGGCCCCGACGGATGGAGGACGTAGGCGCCGTGTTCGCCGCGCTTGACGATCAACGTCGCATCTGGCCGGAGCATGCCGCGAACCACCGCCGCCGCAGCGGCGGTGGTCCCCTGCCCACCGAGGCTCCTGACTTCACCGTCGTTGAGCACGACCACGTCCACGCGTTTCAGCACAGCGAGAAGGCCGTCCTTGGCGGTCTCGATCCAGAGGTTCATCGAATCAAGCATCGTGAGGCGCTGGGCTTCGACCTGGTCCAAAGCCGCGGCCTGTACGGCAGGATGGAGGTTTGCACACAGCAGGACGGCCGGGTTCCGATATGCCTGAGGGACCCTTGGCTCGAAGGTGCCCAACACGTTCAGGTCGGTTCGAAGGGTGGTCGCCTCGTCCATGGCGCCTTCGTACGAACCCCACCAGCGGAAGGTCGAGCCTTCGGAGCAGATGAGCCCCGCAAGGTTGAGGCCACGGTCTTCGAGAAGTGCACGGTCGTCGTCCTTGAAATCACGGCCGACCACCCCGACCACCCCGACGTCACACCCCCAGAACGCTGCAGCCAGTCCAGCGTACGTGGCGGAGCCACCGAGCAGGTCCTCACCTTCACCCATTGGCGTGGTGATGGCGTCGTAGCCAATGCTCCCGACGACGACCACGTCCATGGCACGAACACCATCAGGCGGGACATGAACCCTCGTCAGGCACGACGCTCGGTCACGATGTTGCGTCGGGTCCCACTGCTTACGTCAATGACTTCACTGCTCGTGATGGTTCGGTCACCGCGGACGTCAACCCCTGGGAGGTAGCCATCGCACACCCCCGCGGCGACGAAGACGGCGTCCTCCGACCGGCACAGGTCCTCCGCCTCCCATCGACGGTCAAGGTCGCCACCAACCATCGCCTCGGCACGAGCGGCTTCGGCATCGTTTCGAAGCACCAGTCGCCCCTGGAACCGACCGCCGAGGCCACGGATTGCGGTTGCGGTGATGACCCCTTCGGGGGCGGCACCAATGCCCATCAGCATGTCGTATGGCCCGTCGTCGCGCGCAGCCCAAATCGCTGCACTGACGTCCCCGTCCGAAAAGAGTTCCAAGGCCGCGCCCGAGGCCCTGACGTCGCGGATCAGGTCAGCATGGCGGTCGCGCTCCAAGGCCGCGACGCGAACAGCGGACACCTCGACGTCGAGCGCGCTGGCTGCTTGCTCGATGTTCCATGCCACCCCCCCGTCAAGATCCACGTGCTGTGCAAGCGACGGACCGACCGCCAACTTGTCCATGTAGCAATCAGGAGCGTGCAGCAGGGCCCCACGAGGAGCGGCCGCCAACACGGCGATGGAGTTCGGGAGGTTCTCAGCGCAGTTGGTGGTGCATTCCAGCGGATCGACGGCGATGTCGAGGGCCAACGCCCCTGGAACGCCAATTTCAGCACCAATTTCCTCACCGATGTAGAGCATCGGTGCGTCGTCACGCTCACCCTCCCCAATGGCCACCCGGCCATCAAAGGGGGCGTTGTCGAACGAACGCCGCATGGCTTCGACCGCGGCCCCGTCCGCAGCATCCTTGTCCCCCTTGCCTCGCCACGCAGCGCTGGCCAAGGCCGCCATGTCCACGGCTTCGAGGAGGTGGGGCCATGCATCGGCGACGCGCATATTGCCCCGACCGTCCGTCGGATGATGAACACACCGGACATCAGGATGATGCCTTCAGTTTGCTCAGGACGCGCAGGCCGTCGATCCTCGCGACGGGGTACTGCCCCTTCTCATCCTTCTCCAACGATTTCAGCATGTCGTAGGCACACAGCAAGCCAGCAGCGACCCCTGCGAGTGCTTCCATTTCGATGCCGGTCCGGTAATGTGCTCCGACCTCCACCACGCACCCCAAACGGTGCTGCTCAACCACCCAGCGGACGGTGCACGAAGCAACTGGAACGGGGTGGCAGTGAGGAATCAGCCGAGGTGTTTCCTTGACGGCTTGAAGTGCGGCGATGGTCGATGCCTCACGGACGTCGCCCTTCTTGACGGAACCTTCGAGGATCGCTTGAATCGAGGCAGGACGCAGGGTCAACCAGCCTTCGGCGGTGGCCCGTCGAGCCACCACCGGTTTCTCAGCAATGTCCACGATTCCTTCGATTTCAGCCGAGACCTGCTCGCCATCGTGCACCATTCGCGGTCACCTCACGCTTCCACAGGGGGGCTTGCCGCTTGAGTTCATCGATGAGCCAACGGCACGCATCAAAGGCCGGGCCTCGATGGGCTGAGGCCACGTGAATGGCAACGATTGGCTCGGAAGGACCCACCGCACCGGTCCTGTGGGCGAGCGCAACGGCAGCGACTCCAAACCGCTCGATGGCGGATGACGCGAGCGCATGCAGCACACGAGGGAGTTCCTCCTCCCAGGCGTCAAATTCCAGCCGCAGGACTTCGACCCCTTCATCGATGCCCCGTGTGAGGCCCACGAAACTGGCGACCGCGCCCGAACCATGCACAGGCAACTTGCTCCGGAGCGCGTCTGGGTCGAGGACGTCGGCCGGGGTTTCGATGATGATGGTCGATGCCCCGTCGCCCATGGTCGACGCTTGAAGGGCGCATTCTTCAAACTCTGGGGGTCGATGGGGGTGTATGCCGTCCGACCCCCCCGTCACGGTCGCGGGAGCGGGCCTGTCCGGTCTTGCCGCCGCCATCCTCCTTGCACGGGCGGGGAAGGAGGTGCACTTGCACGACATCCGGGGAGACTCCGGCGCCCGCTTTGACGGGGATTTTCAGGCACTGGAAAACTGGAGCATGGACGAGGATTTCTTTGACCAACTCGAGGCCTGGGGCTTCGATTCAAGCGAATTCAAATCGACGGCCTTCTCGGTGGTGGATCTGATTCACCCGGACGACGTCGTGACCCAAGCCCGCACCAACGGCGTTGCCTACCGAATCGTCGAACGAGGCACCTCGCCACACACCATCGATCAGGCCTTCAAGCGAATGGCGATTGAGGCCGGAGTGACCCTGCACTACAAATCACGGATCGACCTTGAGCACGCCGACATCGTGGCGTGCGGTCCGAAGGAGACCTCTGCGTTGGCGCTTGGCGAAATTTTCCACACCTCCCATCCAAACCACATTGCCTTCCAATTGAACGACAAAGTCGCACCCGGGGCCTACAGTTACATGATCATCATCGATGGTGTCGGGCTGATCTGCACCTGCCTCTGGCGCAAGCAACGCGGAAGCGAGCGTTTCCTCAACGAATGCATCGCCACCTACCGTCGCCTGTATCCGGACGTGGACATGCAGCCGGTCAAGCGCGTCGGCGGCAAGGGGGACTTCACGCTCAACGGGTGCTACACCTCACCGAGCGGACAACACTTCGTTGGCGAATCCGGTGGTCTGCAGGATTTCATGTGGGGCTTTGGTATGCGCATGGCGGTATGGTCCGGCGTTCTGGCAGCGCAAGACATGCTCGGTGGCCCTTCGTACGACAGGGAGGTTCGGAAGCACCTGCTGCCGTACGTTCGCACCAGCGTTGCGAACCGGTGGCTGATGAACCGGGTTGGCGACCGGACGTTCAAACGGATGTGCCTTCGTTGGATGCGTGATCAAGAACGAAGCGGTGACGGACTTCGATGGATTGGGAGGGTGTTCCGACCAAGTCAGACGAAACGCCTCATCTTCAGCCTCACCTCGCCGTTCATGCTCAAACGTGCCGATGGACCAATGCGCCCTCGTCGGCTCCCCTTCCGACCAGCGCTGCCTCTGGAGGCATGGAAGCCCAGCCCAGAGGCCCAGAGCGTGAAGGCGACGTGGGAGGCAGCACGACGTCAAGGAAGCCACACCTCCTTCGAAAGCATCGAGGGCGAAGCCGTCGAGCACGATGCAGCGCCCGCATGAGGCAGGTCGATTGCTTCATTAGCGCCCCAGCGGTGGCGAGGCCATGTCCGACCTCTACGGCCTGACCTTCGAAGCGATGACCAACAACCTGGTGAACTACGGCCGTACCGACAACGGCATCGCGGTCATCGAACTCGCCTCCGACTCCGCGGGTGAGCCCCTGCAAGGGGACGCCACCGCGGTGAACACCTACACCCACGGCATGTTCCGAGACTTCGACGAGGCGATCATCCGCGCCCGGTTCGACGACGACGTCACCGCGATTGTCATCACCGGGGCCGGTGAGAAATTCTTCTCGGCGGGCGCCTCAATCCGCATGCTCAACAGCGTCTCTCCCGGCTTCAAGTACAACTTCTGCCTGCACGCGAACGAGACCCTCTCCCGCTTGGAGCAAACCCCGAAAATCGTGATTGCGGCGATCAACGGTCACGCCGTTGGCGGTGGCCTGGAAATCGCCATGGCTGCCGACATCCGCATTGCACGGAAGAACAGCGGCAAGGTTGGCCTCCCGGAAATCAACCTCGGCGTCCTCGCGGGCACCGGGGGCACGGCCCGCCTGACTCGACTCATTGGGAAGGCCAAGGCGCTTGAGATGATGGTCACGGGTGAACTGATGTCCTTCGAAGACGCGAAGCAGCAGAACCTGATCAACCAAATCTGGGAAGGCAGCGCGGCTGAATTCCGTGAGATGACGCTCGATTGGGTCAGCGCTCAGTTCACGCTCCCGAACAAGGCCGTCAAAGCCGTGGGGAACATCAAGCGCTCCTGCCAAACCGGACCGGAAATCCCCTTCGAGTACCACCTCGCGCTCGAGCGTGAACTTCAGGCCGCCCTGTTCTTCAGCGCGGACGCGAAGGAAGGGATCGCTGCCTACGTGGAGAAGCGCATCCCAAGTTTCACCGGCCAGTGATCAACCACACGTCGATGGGCCTTCGGGGCTCGACAAGAGGAGGGTGCCTCGACGACGTCGAGGATGAGCGCCGTTCTTCAAGGCTCAAGACATGGAGCAGGTCCTGCGGTTGTGACCTGTCTTCCCACATGCTCCACAACGACGGGAACCAGGCGATTTCGGGCGACGCTTGGTGGGCACCCGGTCAGGGTGAAGAACGGTGCATGTGCGGACGTTGTGCCCAACCTGATCGCAGTGGGAGCAGCGTCGCCGTCCGTCCTTGAGGCGTGCGGCGGGCCGGTCCGGATGAAGCAGCGGGCACGTAGCCCGGTTGTGACCCCGCTTCTGGCACTCACCGCATCGGCGGGTACCCTTCGCAGCAGCCGCACGCTCCCGGCGCTTGGCAAGTTCCGGATGGAGGCGTGGGCAGGTGCGGGAGTTGTGGCCGGTCTCTGAACACTCGCTGCATCGACGGAGACCTGCGGTAGGCTGCCGAACCGGCCGCGTGCATGTTCGTGCGTTATGACCCGGTTGACCGCAGTTACCGCATACGCGCGCCATGGCAAAACATCTTGCATCAGAATATGTACTTTCGTTCGTCCCTAGCCAACAATCGAAACGATGCGTTCAAGCATTCATCCCCTTCCCCGAGCCTATGGACCGCCGAGAGGTCAACGTCCCCGCCGACGTGCCAAACGAATTGATGGACGACTACATTGACAACTTCCTCGCGGCCACGGCAGGGACCGGGTGCATGAACCTCTTTGCATGCGACCAGAAAATCGAGCACCTCAACGACGATTTCCATGACGGTGGCGCAACCATTCCCTTGAGTTCAAACGATCCAGGGCATTTGTTTGAAATCGGCGCAAGGTCCCATGCGGAAGGCACCCTTGGGGTCTTGGCTGGCCAACTCGGATTGATCGCCCAGTATGCTCGTGACCATCCCGAACTCCCTTATCTGGTCAAGATGAATTCGAAATCCCATCTCATTCCAACGTCTGTGCGTGACCCTGTGAGCCAAGCCATGTGGGGGCTGGAGGACGTCATGGACCTTGCAAGCAACGGCATCAACGTCGTCGGTATCGGCTACACCATCTACCTTGGGAGCAGGTACGAACACGAGATGCTCAGCGAGGCTGCTCAACTGATCCGGCAAGCCCACCAGCTCGGCATGCTCGCAGTGGTGTGGATGTATCCGCGCGGCTCGGAGGTCAAAGACGAGAAGGACCCCCACCTGATTGCGGGGGCTGCAGGCGTTGCAGCCTGCATCGGCGCTGATTTTGCAAAGGTGAATTACCCACGAGCGTTTGATGGCATGTCCCAAGCAGAAAGCCTTGGCGTGGCCGTTGAAGCCGCAGGACGTACCGGCATCATCTGCTCAGGTGGGTCGTCGATGGACGCCCGTTCCTTCCTCGAACGGCTGCATGCCCAAGTCCACACGTCGGGTTGCCGAGGTGCTGCGACCGGCCGAAACATCCACCAGAAAGAGACCGAAGCCGCTGTGCGTATGACGGCCGCGTGCCACGCCATCATCTGCGATGGGGCAAGCGTTGACGAGGCCTTGTCGATCTTCAGCGGCGAGTGATTCGGCCCCTCGAGTCATGCTTGACGAGCCGTGCGCGTGACGAACGAACCGCTTGGGCTCCTTCATCCGCGAGCCAACCGAGCCACGAACGCCTGAGCCGTTCCGTCAACAACCGCTTCAGATGTCGGGGGAGGGGCCGAGGGTGAACGCCCCATCTTCGTTCATGATGATTGGTTGGCCTTCGCTCCATTCAGGGCAGTGCTCGGACACCCAGTCGCGTGTCGCCCATTCGCAGATATCGTAGCCCCCAGAGAGGATGCCTGAACGCTTGATGTAACCCACCTTGACGATGTCCTTGTCCTTGGAAAGCACGTTGCCCAACTGCTGGCTGGTGGTGCCGTGCCGCATCGTGCTGTTGATGTGTTCGAGGATTTCTGCGGTGTTGCGCGGCCGGTCGCCCAGGAACTTCTTGATCTTCTCGCGGATTCGTACGGTCTTCATGTGCTCAGCCTCGTCGGCGCCGGAGAACCGGTGCCATGATTCCCATGGACGCGGACGCCTATATCAGCATGGCGGCTGATTCAGTTTCCTTGTTACAGTTGCATACTGAAAAGCGCGGGGATTTCAGAACTTGCGAGTCCTTTTGTGAACGGAATCGATATTTTCCAGTCGAAATTGGTAAGCATTGGTAACCACTTAGTCGAATTAGCGCTGACTTCAAAAGGAAAGTCCGCTAGGCGTAAAGAACTGGGGACGATGATGCCATCACGGATCCGATCTGGTTACCAACGCCGCATCCTCGACGAACTCGTCGAGGGCCCAGCCACCGTCAGCGAACTCGCCCTTCGGATTGGGTTGGCGACGTCCCACACCTCCTCGACCCTCCGCAGTTTGCGCGAGGCTGGGTTGGTGCACCGGGATGCAGACCACGGTCTGCGAGGGGCTGCACACCTCCTGACGGAAGAAGGCGCGCAACGCTTGCATCACGACGCACTCAGCAGGCTCCGTATCGCCATGCGAACCGAACAAGGCCGGGGGAGGCACGTGATCCTCAGCAGGGACGGCTCCACGGTGGTGATTGGTTACGATGGCATCCCTCGATCGGACCTCGTTTGGCTCCCTGCACGAACCGCGCACCCTGATTTTGAAACCCCCATCGTGTCGAGTGGAAACGAACGGGGGGGCGCCTGGTGCCTGCTGCGTGGCGAACCTCGATGGGTGAACAGAAGCACCCTTGCCCTCGTGCCGGCACCCTCTGAACACGACGACCCAGAGGACATCCTGTCGTGGTCTGCATCGGAACGACCCCTCGCCATCCTCCGGGGTCGACTCCTCGACGACGACGGCTCGTGGGGCATGGCCCCCGGCACGTGGTTTGACGACGAACGTTCGACGCCTGAGCGGGGGCCAGCCATCCTGTCGTCTGGTCCTGTCGACCTGGGACGCATCAAAGGGACTGCGCTGAGGTGCAGCCCTCAAGCCCCCGTTGTTGGTCGGGTTCCTGAAGGATGGATTCGTGAAGCGCTCCTGAGCAGTTCAAGCGGGATCTGCATCACGAGGTCAGAGCGCCCTCCCGACGCTCCTCGACGACCGGTATCGCTGTTGACCACGTGGCTTCGACTTCGACATCCTCGCCTTCATGATGTTGAAATCAACACGAGAGCGAATCATCTGCTGCAGCGACTCCTAAGACCCTCTTCTGGACGAACCACCGTGCTCGAACGTGCGGTGCTTGCGGATTTCGGGCTCAGCACGTGGACGGAGGAACCAGTGCACCGTTTGGAATTGGCTCGCTGCAGTGAAGCGGGGACCACGGCGACCTGGTTGTGGGCATTGGACGTGCTGAACCTTCCCTTCCGGGGCGAGTGGACGCTGGATACGTCCTCCACTCGATTGCTTCACCGCATCGTCAGCGATGCTCGGTGCGAACTGCTCGTGGCCATGGACGCTCGGCTCGATGACATCGAGGCGCCGACCCACCTGCTCCTTGAGCAGAACGAGGGAACGGTGGTTGTGGAAGGGCGCTACCGTCTCAGCGTCGAGGTGAACAAAGCCAGCACAGGTGGAACGCACAGGATTTGGGAAGGCGACCTTCCGGAGCATGCCAACGACCTGCTCTCCATCGACCCGAAGGCTACGCCTGTCATCGAGGGACCACGCAGCACACAACATCCAGACCTCCCCCGTCGCGAAGCACTCGCAGCGTGGCCCGATGGAGACGATGCGCTAGCGGACGAGTTGGAGCACATCGACCCCATCGCATCGTGGATCGCATCAACGGTGCGTGAACGCGAGCGGCGTTGGGAACGTTTGCACGACCGAGTTCCCGCATCATGGATGGCACTGCATGACGTGAACAACGCGTCCGCAGGTTGGCTGGTTCGGCATGCGTCGAACGGCGATGAAGCCTACCGCGCGGCAGCCGCGTTGCACCTTGTTCATGTGCTGCAGGACCGTGAAGAAGCGGAGGAGCGATGGAACGCATCGTCCAGTACGGTGGCGTCCGCAGCACGGTTGCTTGCGTCACCGCCCGGCCAACCCGCCAAGGCGTCGGACATCGACGCGTGGATTTCCGATCCGCTTCACTTCGAGGTGCTGCTTCCGGTGCATTGGGAAGCCGTCGCAGACAGGATCGCATCCACGGAGGGAGACGTGGACGAACGTTTGGACACGTGGAAGGCGTGGAGGCAATCCGGAACGGAGGTGATGTCCACCGACGTGATCATGTCCATCTGCGAACGGTTTCCGATGGCGTGGTGGGCTGCATGGTCCATGCCATGGCTGACGCAGTTGGCGGCCACCGCACGAGGTCGTCGGTGGTTGGCCAGCACACCAGTCCCGTGGGTCGTTGCGTGCTCCCTCGGCGAGGAAGGGCAAGCACCCGGCCTTCCCCCGCGCCGAGTGGAAGAAGTGGCCGCCGCCGCCTTGGTGGACCTTCACCTTGTGGACGAAGGACCGGGGCACGATGGCGTGCACGACGTGCTGGAAGCGGTCATGGCCCGCGAAGAGCAGCGCCCACCGCCCCGCGGACGGTCACATGTCCACGCCTGCTGGTTGCTCTGGCCAACCGAAGCGTGGCCACCCTACGTTGGCCTCGGGGGGCGCTCGGATGCGGTTGACCTCGAAATCAACCGCCGACGCGTTCAAAGCAGAAGGCGTTAACGAAATCTCGCCACACCTGCAACATCAGGCCGAGCCACTGTGCAACCGGCGATGACGTCTGATACCAAGGCCGTGGACCGCTTCGAAGACCGCCCTGACCCTCGGGAATGACGGGTGGTGCAACAGCGGAATCGTGACCGGCAAAGGGTCCTCGGACGACGTCAGGATGAATCCGAGACAACCAACCGGTTGCACAGACCCCCCCCGCGCTTGGGTCAGGCCTCGGAGCCGCACGGCGATGATACGGGCCGTTCGCGCGGGGGAACAGACCCCCTCATCTTCACCCTCAGTCGCCGATTCCCATAAGCACCGAAAGGCAGCCCTCCCACCCATGGACCCGCCCCGGTTCAATCGGTGCCTCGTCGGAGGCACCTTCGACCGGTTGCACGACGGGCATCTCGATCTTCTGAGCGCTGGCCTCGGTGCGGCCGCTCATCTGGAGGTTCACGTCACAAGCGGACGGATGGCGTCGTCCAAAGGACCGCATGTGCAGCCCTTTGACGATCGCCTTGAGGCCGTTCATCGTGCGCTCCAGAACCTCCAACCGAAGGGGTGGAGCCTGCACACACTGGACGACGAGATGGGTCCTGCGCCGCAGCACCCGACCGCTGATGCGCTCGTCGTCAGTCCGGAAACGCGCTCAGGGGGTGAACGAATCAACGTGGAGCGTGCCAAGCAAGGACGCACACCGCTCGCCCTCATCGAAGTCCCACACCGGCGCTGCGAGGACGGGGGCATCCTCTCCTCAAGCCGCATACGTGCTGGCGATTGCGACGTGCACGGCGCGGCGTGGATTCAGGCGGCGTGGACGACGAATGACCTCGTCATGACCGTGGAGGCTGGCCAACGACTCAAAGAGCCTGCAGGGGAAGCGTTCGATGGACCTGAAGACCACCCCGAAGTCGCAATGGGCGCCCTCGTCGAAACCCTTCAGCGCCACAACTCGCCACTGATCGCCGTGGGTGACGTCACCGCTCGCACCTTGCTCGAGATGGGCATCGTTCCTGACGTTGCACTGGTCGACGGCCTGACGAAGCGCACGAGCCTGGACGAGGGTGAGCGCGTGAGCAACGACAGCTTTCAGCGACGTTTGACCGCTCGTTCACCCGCTGGGCGATTGACGCCGGATCTTCTTCACAACCTCATGGTGGCAATGCGAGGGGACACCACGTGCCTCGTGGACGTGGACGGCGAAGAAGACCTCGCACCGCTGTACCTGCACCTGATGGCCCCGCTGAGTGGCGTGATTGTCTTCGGCATGCCAGGCCGAGGGGTGATGCTCCAACGAAGCACGTTGGAGATGAAAGAACGATGCAGGCGCATCCTCAACGGGTTTGAGGTGGCGTGATGACCGGCACGGTGCCGCTCGTGAGCGTCACGGTCTGTGTACGAAACGGTGAGGCGTGGGTGAAGGGCTGCATGGAGGCCTTGCTGGAGCAAACCTGGCGGCCGCTCGAAATCATCGCCGTGGACGATGGATCGACCGACGCCTCAGGCGCTGTCTTGCAGACCTACCACAACCCCGAGGGGGACGTTCCCGTGACCGTGGTGCAACGCGCGCCTGAGGGCCTCTCCGCTGCGCGCGAGGCGGCTCGGTCCGCTGCGCGTGGGGAATGGATCGCAATCACGGACATCGATGTGCGACCGATGCCAGATTGGATTGCATCCCTGATGACGGCGAGGGAAGGACTCGACGGTGAAGATGTCGTTGCGGTCACCGGCCGCACCGTCTTTGACGAGGGCGACGATCTCGTGTCTCGCCTCCGCTCTGCAGAAATTGAGCGCAAATACAGGAGTCGACCTCGACGCGCCAGTTTAGCGAACGGCCCATGTTCGATGTTTCGAGCGGACGCTTTGCACGCTGTCGGCGGGTTCAATCCAACGTGGTACCATGCAGAGGACATGGAAGTCAGCCTCGCGCTCATCGCAGAGGGAGGTACGATCGTGTATGCCCCAGACGCCCTCGTTCGACACGTTCCGGAAGAAGGCCGTCAGCGCTTCGTCGCGAAACGGAGACGCGACGCCCGAGCGCACGTCCGCATCATGCGTCGATGGCCCCGCAGCGCGCGCAAGGGGATGGCCTTCGATTTCATTGGGACGTCGTGGCTGGTGCTGGCCAACCTACCGCTTCGCCTTTCGACCTTGACGTGCTTGGCCGTCGGGCTCACCACCTCCCTCAACCCTGGTTGGAGCGACGGCATCGGCACCGTACCTGAAGCAGCCTTCGCCCTCGCCATGGGTCTCCTGCTGCTTACCGAGTTGAGCATGTGGGCGACGGCCTTGGGCAGCGTCAACCGGCAGGCCATCGCTTCGTCGCAACGAGCCTTCGGAGCCGGGTCGATCTTCGGACCCACGTCGTTTCGACTTCGCTTGCTCATCCTCACCTGGTCGTGGGGGCTCTGGACCGGCCTCGTGCTCGGGGTGTGGGACGCCGCGACTGGAGCGAACGGTCACCGCGAGCGGTGAGGAATCACTCTTCTTCGACGGGAAGCGCGGGCGCGGACACCGCCTTGCTTGCTTCGGCCTTCGCGAGGGCCTTGGCCTTCGCCTCGGCGCGACGTGCAGCCTTCTGTTCTGCTCGGGAGAGGGTGGCGAACGAGGACGTGCCCACCGCGACCATGCTCCGTTCGCTCGTAGCGGCCTGACGACGGCCCTCGTCGGCGAGGGAGTAGAACCGGAGGCCGAATCCAAACGCGACGAGGATGGCGCTCACGGAGTACACGCCCGGGTCGAACCAACCGCTGTAGCGGAGGCCCCACACGAGGTAGAAGAGCAGACCAACAAGGAGGCTCCAGGCAGCCATGGTCATGGTCGCCCCGTCCCTCGTCGACGACAGGGCCTTCCACGTGCGGTTGGAAAGGAGGCTCTTCAGGAACTGCTCAACGCCACCGTCTTCCTTGGCGATGGAACGAAGCCCAAGGAAGAGCGCCCCGCCGCAAAGCGCCATGAACACAGCATCGCTGGCCACGAAGGCGCTCGCGGTCGTCTGGGGCTCGAAGGCCTTGTTCAACTCACCCATCGTCAGCACACCTGCCCACGAGATGCGTTGCGTCGGATGTGCAAGGTGAAGGATGTTGAGCACGGCCAAGAGGAGGCCCCAGGCACCCAAGCCGACGAACCACCGCGCAGAAGATGCGGACGGCTCAAGCACCATCTGCACCAGCCCACGGTCGTCCGTGACGGCTTCACTCATGTCGCTCGCCACCTGACTCCCTGTTATAACGACGTCGCAGCGGCGGCGTGCCTCGCTCAGAGCCTCGTCTGTCGTCGGTAGGTTGCGGAGAAGAGCGGAGCGAGGTCGTCGTCCGACTCGGAAATGATACGCTCAGCATCCACGTTTGGAGGAAGGCTCGAGTGGATCTCCTTGCTTCGGCCGTACCGTCCTCGGCTGACGGTGCGCGCGGTGATCACGCCAAGCATGTCAAGGTTCGAGATGAGCATGGAGACACGTCGAGGTGTCAACGAGGATTTCCCGACATGGAGGCAAGCCTGGTCGTAGATGTCGTAGACTTCACCCGTTTGGATCCCCTTCGCGCCCGAACGTTCCGCGAGCAACACTGCGGCGAGCACCAATTTCTGTTGGGAAGGGAGCGAGCGGATGACCGGTGTGATCTGATCCGCTTCAATTTGCGACTGCGCGCCGCGCACGTGGTGCATGCCAACCATGGGCGAGCCTTCCATCTCGGCACGTTCCGCGGACACACGAAGCAGGTCCAGTGCACAACGGGCATCGCCGTGTTCTTGTGCAGCCAGGGCTGCACAGAGTTCAATCACGCCCTCGTCAAGAGCGTCATCCCGCAACGCGGAGCTTGCACGTTCGACAAGGATGTCCCTCAGGTGGTCCGCAACGTACGGGTTGAAGACGACGTCCTGCTGACCGAGGCGGGAACGAACGCGCGGGTCGAGGAAATCGGTGAACTTCAGGTCGTTGGAGATGCCAATCACGCAACAACGGGCCTTGTTCAACGAACTGTTGAGGTTGGTCAAGTTGTAGAGCAAGTCGTCTCCCGCCTTCCGCACGAGGTGATCGATTTCGTCGAGCACGAGGATGTAGACGCCCTGCCGCTGTTCCATGCGACGGACGAGTTCGTTGAGCACCCGGTCGGTTGGCCACCCTGTGAACGGGATTTCGTCGACCTCGTGGTCCTCAAGGAGGGAGTTGCCGAGGTGGGTCAGCACGCGGTACTGCGTGTCGATCTGCCGACAGTTGACGGTGATCGCGTGCACAGAGCGGCCGATTTGCTCACCCTTCTCGACGAGTTGGTTGCAGACGAAGGACGTGACCGCCGTCTTTCCCGCTCCGGTCACGCCGTAGAGGATCATGTTCGAAGGAATCTGCCCACGCAGGGCTTCAAGGAGATTGAACGACAATTGTTCGACTTCCCTGTCACGGTGCGGCAGGTGCGAAGGACGGAAACTGTGCCGTAGGTGCTCCTTGTTGCGGAAGAGCGTGGCCCGCTCCAAGGCCTCATCGAAGATGTTGCCCGTCACGAGCGCCACCCCGCTTCATCCCCAACCGAGGGAGCGATTGGGGCAGGCGCCAGCATGAATTCTCGGAGTCCGAGTCCCCCTCATAAGCCTGCCCACAGAAGGTCTCGGAAACGGCCAACTCCGACCCCACGGAGCGGCTATAACCGGTGACGATTCCCGACCCATTTCCTCGGGCTGGACGCCGGATTCTTACAGCCTCAGTGAAGCGGCGCCCACGCCGTTCCATCCCATTCCCATGCGTCGCCGTCGGACGAGAGGTGAACGTTCGCGGGCATCGAGGGCTCCTCCGCCGTGACGGTCACTGGTCCAGGACCGTCGTCGTCCACGAAGGTATGCGTGACCGCAAAGCGAACGTCCGGGTGGCGCTCCGCCAAAGCAACGACGTCGCTTGGACGGTGGTGGTGCTCGGTGTGGACCCACTCGGGGACGCCCATTTCGACGATGGTCAACGCGGCCCCGCCGACCGCTCCGTCGAAGGCAGCACAGGGGCCCGTATCGCCACCATGGACCACGGAGGCTCCGTCGACGTGGCGCAGCGTGTACCCGTGAGGGACGGTCGCTGCGTCGTGGAGCACTTCGAACATCTCGTACGTCCAACCCCCCTCAAGCGTGCCCGTTGGCGAGGTGAGGAAGACCACCTGATCCAAGAGCTCGTCAAGGCTGCCAGGGTAGGCCAATGCACAGAGGGAACGCAACCGTTCCTCAACCCCGGGCGCCCCCACCACGGTCAGTGGATGGAGGCCTTCGCGGTCGGAGATGTAGCGGCGTTCGAGGAGCAAGAAGGGGAAACCGAAGACGTGGTCGCCATGCGTGTGGGTCACCAACACCGACCGAAGGTCAGCAGGTGATCGCCCAGAACGCCGCAACGAAGCGAGGGCGGTCGGCGAGGCGTCGATGAGGTGCATGCCGTCCACCAAGGCCATCGAGTGGAAGCGCCCCCGTGGAAGGAACGCGTTTCCCGTCCCGAGCAGGTCCAAGCGGGGCGCCATGCCCACCGACACCCGCTCCGCGTCATGGACCCATCGCATTGTCCACTTGATGAGGAGTTGCGAACGATGATAAGGAGCCTGCAGGTGGGTCGCAACGACGTTCTCGTCGGTGATGCTGATGTCCACCGAGTGGTCCCTGAAGAACCCGTACGCCTCGACCGTCACCGAAAACTACGTGCTGAACGGTGCTGGCTCGAGCAAGGAAACGCGCCACATCGCCTTCGATCTCGGCGACTCCGGCCTGACCTACAAAGCAGGCGATGCCCTCGGCGTGGTCCCCGAAAACCCTCCTCACCTTGTGGACGAACTCATCGCACTCCAAGGCTGGGATCCGGAGCACGCGGTCACCACCCATGCCGGTGAGCGCACCTTGCGCGAGGCCCTGAAGAAGGACGTTGAGATCCACATGGCCACCTCGTCCTTCGTGGCGGACTTGCTCAACCGAGTGAAGGCGAGCGGGCTTCGCATGAACCTCGAGATGACCCAGCGTGACCGCACAGGCCCTGCACCCGCTGCCTTGGCAAAGGGACGTGGAAAGCAGGACAGCAGGAGCAGGGTCGAAGCCATCAACGCCGACGCAGCCGCAATTGCGGACTACCTTTGGACGCGTGATTACGTCGACATCATGCGCGAATTCAACCTCACCTACACCCCAGAAGAGTTCCTCAGCCTCGTCGGGAAGGTCAAGCCGCGTCTGTATTCCATCTCGTCCTCGCCCGACGCTCACCCGGGCTTCGTGGAGTTGACCGTAGGCATCGTTCGCTTCGCGTACCACGGCCGTCAACGCGGCGGCTTGTGCACGCAGTACCTCGCCGATGAGATCGGCACCACCGGCACCCCCGTTGGGGTCTTCATGTCACCAACCAAATCCTTCGTCCTCCCAGAGGACGGTGATGTGGACATCATCATGGTCGGCCCGGGAACCGGGATTGCTCCGTTCAGGGCCTTCATGGAACAGCGCGTGTCGGACAAAGCCAAAGGAAGGAACTGGTTGTTCTTCGGTGACCAATCCGAGAAAACGGAATACTACTACAAGGAACAGATCGAGGACTGGATGGATTCGGGCGACCTGTACCGTTTCACGACGGCGTGGTCGCGTGATCAAGAAGAGAAGATCTACGTCCAGCACCGCCTCAAGGAGCACGGTGCTGAAGTCTGGGCATGGTTCGAAGAAGGCGCGTATTTCTACATCTGCGGTGACAAATCCCGCATGGCCAAGGACGTGCACAGGGCGTTGATCGAAATCGCCATGGAACACGGTGGGCTCTCCGAGGCCGACGCCACGCACTTCATCGAGCAAACGATGATGAAGGACGAAAAGCGCTACCTTCGAGACGTCTACTGAACACCGTTTGGCATCGACCAATCCACCACGTCATGTTCGGGGGCCACGCGCCCCAGAACCGTTGGCATCATAGGCGGGTTTGGACCACCCTTGCTCATGGCCTTCCGCAGGGTGCTGATTGCGAACCGCGGCGAAATTGCATTGCGCATCCTCCGGGCGTTGAGGGACCTCGGCATTGAAGCGGCGATTGTTCACGGACGTGAGGACCGTCTGTCCTTGCCCGTTCGGCTCGCCGATGTGGCGCTCGAGATCGTTCGCTCGAACCCGCTCGACAGTTACCTCGACATCGAGGCCGTGGTGGAAGCCGCGAAAACGCTGGAGTGCGACGCCGTCCACCCTGGCTACGGATTTTTGGCCGAAAACGCCGCCTTCGTGCGCCGGCTGGAAGAGGAGGGCATCACCTTCATCGGCCCCTCCGCGGACGTGATCACGCTCTTGGGCGACAAAATCGAAGCGCGGGCAGCCATGGAGGCGGCGGGCCTGCCCACGGCCAAGGGGAGCAGCGAGCCGATTTCAGACGCTGCGGTCGCTGCAGCACTGGCCGACGACATCGGCTACCCTGTGATCATCAAAGCCGCCGCTGGCGGCGGTGGCATCGGCATGCAGATCGTCGAAGCCGAGCACGAATTCGAAGGGGCACTCAAATTGTGCCAAAGCCGTGCACGCTCTGCGTTTGGTGACGACCGTGTGTTTGTTGAGAAGTACATCCAAGGGGCACAGCACGTCGAATTTCAGGT
>JAYPDK010000010.1:0-41063 GCA_038125145.1 Candidatus Poseidoniaceae archaeon | reverse complement strand
GCGAGTTCCCTCACCCGCAGCACCACCGTTGAGGTGAACATCATCGTCACGCAAGCCGTGCCGACGGTGTCCTACAGCACGCAAAGCCTGGTCTTGGTGAACGGCACGGCCAGCCCGACGCTCTTCCCAACCCTGGGCGGAGGCACGGTGATGTCGTGGAACGTCACGCCGGCCTTGCCTGCTGGTTTGCTGCTGACGAACGGCGTGCTCTCCGGCATCCCGACGACCCCGACCAACGCGACGCTGTACACCATCTCCGCCCGCAACGACGGAGGCGTGACGAACGTGACGATGTTCATCGTGGTCCTGAACGACCTCGACGGCGACGGCATCGCCGACGTCGACGACACCGACGACGACGGAGACGGCGAGCCGGACGCGACCGATCCCTTCCCCACCGACCCGAGCGAGTCGCGCGACAGCGATCAGGACGGCGAGGGCGACAACACCGACCTCGACGACGACAACGACGCGTGGAACGACACCGACGACGCCTTCCCCTACGACCCGAACGAGTGGTCCGACTTCGATGGGGACGGCGTCGGTGACAACGCCGACAACGACGACGACGGCGACACCTGCATCGACGCCATCGATGCCTACCCGATGGACCCCGACCTCTGCCTCGACCAGGACGGCGACGGTCTGGACGACGTCTGGTTCGACGACGACGACGACAACGACACCTACGCGGACGCCATCGACGCCTTCCCGAAGGACGGCTCGGAATGGAACGACACCGACATGGACGGTGTCGGCGACAACGCCGACGACGACGACGACGGCGACAACTGGACCGACGTGATGGACGCCTTCCCCTACGACCGCCGTGAGTGGCTGGATACGGACGGCGACGGGTACGGGGACAACATGGACCCCGACGACGACAACGACGGCGTCGCCGACGTGGACGACCCCTGGCCGCTGAACGCGCTCTACCGCTACGACAAGAACAACAACACCATCCCCGATCGCTACGAGGCGGACGACCTGGAGGACCTCGACGCCGACGGCTGGTCCAACATGGACGAGTACCTCTGCGACACGGACCCGCGCAACGAGAGCGACATGCCGACCGACTTCGACGGTGACAGCACCTGCGATGCGGTGGACCGCGACGACGACGGTGACGGCTTCATCGACGTCGAAGACGACATGCCGTTCAACCGGACCGAGTGGTTGGACACGGACGGCGACGGCATTGGCGACAACGCAGACCGCGACGACGACGGCGACGGCGTGAAGGACGTCGATGACGCCTTCCCGCTTGACCCCACCGAGTGGGACGACCTCAACGAGAACGGCATCGGTGACAACAGCGAGCGGCAGGACCCCGCGGAGAGCGTCGCGGACGGTGCCTCTGCGCTGGATGCGGTGCCGGTCCCCTTGCTGGTCGCGGCCATTCTGCTCACGGCCCTCGTGCTGACGATGCTGATGTCGTCCGGACGCGTGGCCAAGCCGGTCACGAAGACGACGGTCAACATCGACAAGAAGTCCAACGCGGGCACGGTGTACGTTGACGCTGAGCAGGACTTCGCTCATCTGGAGGGCGACCTTCCCATCGACGAACCCTCCACGGGAGACGTCGATGAGGATGGAGCGGACGCCGACGTTGCTGAGGACGCTGTTGAGGAGGAAGCGGAGACCTCCGAGGCCGCGTCATCCGACGACGCCGATGGCGACGACGACGCACCACCCCCTCGCGAGGGCCCGATGGCGTAACGTCGTCGGGCCAGTCCAGCGAACACGCAGGCGCCGGGCTCGCGGCAGGCGTGGCCGTGCCCCCTGCCCCGGACCTCAAGGCGAACGCCGAGGCGAAGGCGAAGGCTGAGGCAGCCGAGGGCGCTCAGGCAGCCGCAGAAGCGAACGCGAAGGCTGAGGGGGAAGCCAAGGCGATGGCTGAGGCAGAAGCCAAGGCTACGGCAGACGCAGAGGCGAAGGCGAAGGCTGAGGCAGCCGAGGGCGCTCAGGCAGCCGCAGAAGCGAACGCCAAGGCGGAAGCGGAAGCAGCCGCAAAGGCTGCTGAGCGCGCTGCAGAACTTGAGCGGGTTCGGCAGGCCGCCGCCGCCCTCGACATCGCCTCGCTCGGAGCGGTGTCGAGCGCCTCGCTGAGCGAAGCGGTCGAGGCCGGGGCAACGCGGCTTCCGATGGCGGATTTGGCACAGTTCCCGACCCAAGGCACAGGCGTGCTTTCGGACGACGATGGACCGATCAGCATCGCATGGGAGGGCCACGACAACGGTGCCTTGGTTGGCGTTTCGGGTGTGTCCCGCGCTGTCGCCCTGCCCGCTACCCTGGTCGTCAGCGACAGCCTGTCCAACATCAAGGGCATCGGGCCCTTCATCGAGGAGAAACTGAACATGCTCGGCATCACCACCTACGCGCAACTCGCGGAGATGGACGAGGAGATGATGGACCGTGTGAACGAAGCCATCGAATTCTTCCCGGGACGCGTCAAGCGCGACCGTTGGGTCGAACAAGCACGTGGGTTGGTCGATGCAGCCAGCACCGAGGGTGAACCAAGCCCGACCGGGCATGACCGGCAGCAAGCCCTTTGAGCAACATGAGGTGGGAACTCCATGGCCGTCCCCTTGAACGACCTGATTGGCACAGACGCTGTTGATCTCACGAGCATCGATGCCCTCGACGCATGGATGCAGGTCGGCCTCGCTGTCTTGTTCGTGCTCGTCGTCGCTGTGCTCACGCAGCGTGTGGTTCTGGGCCTCGTGCGCAAGGCGGTCGGTAAGACCGAAGGGTCGTGGGACGACGACTTGGTGGATGTGGTCAGTTCGCGCATCTTGTTCACCGTGATCGTCTCCGCCGTTCAGGTCTGCTTGCTTTGGTTGCAACCCGTGCTGGCGGAAACCACCCAACTCTATGCCAACGCGACCCTCATCCTGCTCGCGGCCAGTGCCCTCTCCGCGACCATCAAGGTCGTGCTCAAGGCCTTCCTCGACTCCATGCAAAGCAAGCGATCGGTGAAGGTTGAGGGGTCGAATCCGCTGCTTGTCTTCTTGGCGCGCGGCCTGGTGTGGGCCGCCGCCATCCTGCTCGTTGCAGAGCAGTTGAACCTCGACCTGAGCGGCATCCTCGCCTCCTTGGCCGTGTTCTCCATCATCCTCGGTTTAGCGGTTCAGCACACGCTGGGGAACATCATGAACTCCTTCATGCTCAGTCTGGACCGGCCTTTCGACAACGGCGACCGCATCATCGTTGATGACATCGAGGGCACCGTGATGGCGATGGGCATGCTGTCGACCAAAATCCTCACGCTTGAAGAAGAACTCGTGATCATCCCAAACAACACCCTCGTGAGCAGCACCATCACGAACCTTGCGCGTGGTGGCGGTGACGGCCTCCCCCGTCGGGTGGTGCTCAGCCTCGACATCGGGGTGGACTACGACGAGAAGACACCTCACGTCAAGCACACCCTGCTGCGTGTGGCCAACGATTCCGACCTCGTGCTCGACGATCCCAAGCCGCACGTTGAATTCGTCGAACTTGCGGAGTACGCCAAGGTGTACCGCCTCTACGTGTGGCTTGCCTCGTTCGCGGACCGCCGTACGGCCAAGGACCAGTTGTTGTCCGAGATCGACGCTGAATTCGATGAAGAGGGCATCGTCATCCCCTACCCCGTCGCGGTGGAAATGGACCGCAAGCCCGTTCCCGGCGAGGAGTTGCTTGGCCGGAAGCGCGCCCGGCAGCACGCGTCTGCGGCGCGTATGCAGGTCATTGACCGGCGTGTTGAGCGCCAGCGGAAGAGCATCCGAGAAGAGATCAACACCCTCAACGAGCGGCTCGCAGACCGCATCAGCAGCCGGGAGCGGAAGGACATCGAGGAAGAAGTCGGTCGACTTGAAGCGGTCCTTTCGAACCTGGACCTCGACTGAGGTGAGGGGATGCTCCGGGCGGTGGTGCTCGGGCGCTTCCAACCGTTCCACAACGGCCATGCATCGTTGTTGACCGCCGCGCTCTCGCACGGGGGGCGCCTGATGATCGCGATCGGGTCAAGCACGGAGGAACCCTCGCTTCGCAACCCGTGGTCAGCCGACGAGCGTGAAGCCATGGTGCGCGCATGGCTTGGTGCGACACACCCTGAGCGAACGAAGGACGTCGAGGTCTGCCACGTTCCGGACATCAACAACCCGCCCCGTTGGGTGGACCACGCGTCCGCCATTCACGGAACGGGGACCTTGGTGACCTCCGACGGTCCAACAGCCGCACTCTACCGGGAGGCCGGATGGGACGTCATCGACGTGGACCTCACCGAACGACCCTCGTGGGAAGGGTGGCGCGTCCGGGAAACGGCGCGGATGCTCAGCACCGTAGGCAACGACGATGCTGTTCGCGCCGTCCTCGGCCCCCTCGTGCCGGAGGCCGTGCTGGGCTGGCTTCTTGACAACGACGGCCTCTACCGCCTGTCCTTGCTTCGAGAGGGCCCCGTGGTCGGCTGATCACGAGGCCACGACCACGCGGGCCGGGGAAAGCACGCGGTCGTGCAGCATGAAGCCGGGTTCGAGTTCGTCCACGACGTGCCCAGCGGGGTGCTCGTCGGAGGCTGGAACCGTCGTGATGGCCTCCATCGTCGCCGGGTCGAAGGACTGGCCTTTCGCGCTGATGCGCGTGACGTTGGCGGAGGTGAGTTCGGACGCAAGCCGCTCCCGCAGCATCTGAAGTCCCTCCAGGACCGGTCCCTCCGCGCCGTCGGGCAGGTTGCTCAGGGCACGGTCCACGTCGACGAGGACGCCCGTCATCCGACGGGCGAGGTGCTGTGCCCCATAGCGAGCGAGGTCGGCCCGTTCCTGCGCGAAGCGCTTGCGAGCGTTCTGCAGGTCGGCCTCCTTGTAGGCAATCTCTCGCTCGGCGTGCTCCGCACGTGCGAGGGCTTCTTCCAAGGGGTCGAGCACGACCTCCACGGGTGCAGAGGGCTGCTCCTCCACGTCCACGTGCTCGGTCGCTCCCGAAGGTTCGGGGTCCTCATCGGGCGTGTCCACCGAGGGTTCCTCGGTCATGGCTTCACCTCCGGCGGGACCTCCTTCAATCCGTCGATGCGGGGACGCCGTCGTGCAAGACCGATGGGAGGGACCACGCTCCGTGACCCCACGCCGTGGCTGAGAGGTGTTCCCGCCCGACGACCGCGACGAGGTCGGTGTCGTCGGCCCGGTGAAGCATGTGGATCAGGCTGGCCGCGTTGCGCGTGTGCGCTTCATGCGTTGGGAGGATGCGAGGGTCTCGGTGCTCGTCAAGGGTTTCGCCCAAGGCCTCCCTGCGCTGCATCCATGAAAGCACAACCGCCTCGACGAGGTCCGTTTCGGTCTTCGTTCGCGCCGCTTGTGCAGCGTTCTTCCACGTGGCCTCCGCGTACAGGTCGTCCACGTGCGGCAGTTCCCGCCCAAGCAGCACATCGAGGTACAGGAAGGCGCGTCCTTCCCAGACCTCCCACGCGCCGGGGCTGCACCACCGCATGACGTGAAGCAGGCCCTCCGCACCGTCCTCGTCGCCACGAAGTCCATCGAGCAAGGGAAGGTCGCGGTCCTGGCGGGGTCGGCCCTCGGACCAGTCAAGCCATTCCGCTTCAGCATCGATGTCGAAGGGGCGGACAAGCCGGGCGTCCGCGCGCGGGCGCTGCTCACGCAGCCTTCGCTGCTGCATTCCTTCGTCGACCTCGGCCCACGTCATGCGCAGCATCGCGTCGAGGGTCGGCCGGTGGACGAGCACGACGACCACCTCCAAGCCCATGAATGCCGGCCGAAGGCCAGCGGCTTGAAGCCTCGCCATGGGTCCACGGGGAGAGGTTCAAACCAAGTCGCTGAAAGCCCACCACAGGGGGAGGTCACATGGCGACCATCCAGGAGCAAATTGAAGCGCTCCAGGAGGAGATCCTCCGAACCCAGAAAAACAAGGCCACCAACGCCCACATCGGGAAACTGAAGGCCAAGATTGCCCAGTTGAAACTGAAACAGGAAAAGGCGGCAGCCTCCGCAAAATCGGGGGGTGGCGACAAGGGCTTCGAGGTCAAAAAATCAGGCGACGCGACCGTCGCGCTCGTCGGTTTCCCCTCGGTGGGGAAGTCCACGCTGATCTCCAAGGTCACCGACGCGCATTCGGAGACCGGTGCCTACGCCTTCACCACGCTGACCTGCATTCCCGGCGTGATGGAGCACCGCGGTGCGAAAATCCAGATCCTCGACTTGCCCGGGTTGATCAAAGGGGCCGCTGAAGGCAAGGGGCGAGGCAAGGAAATCCTTGGCGTCATCCGCTCAGCCGACATGGTCCTGTTCATCGTGGACCCGTTCCAAGACGCGCACTTCGAGGTGCTGCACAGGGAACTGCATAACGCGGGCCTTCGGTTGAACGAAGAGCGGCCGCCGGTCTTCATCAAGCGCACCGAGAAGGGCGGCATCGACGTGCGCACGACCGTTGAACAAACCCACCTGACCCCGGAGGAAATGAGCGCCATCATCCGCACCTTCGGCTACACCAGCGCCTTGGTCACGCTTCGCCACGACACCACGGCGGAGCAAATCGTCGATGCCCTGGCGATGAACCGCGTGTACGAGAAGGCCGTGATCGCCATCAACAAAATCGACATCGCCACCGAAGACCAACTGCAGCACGCCGAGGGGGCGCTCCCGCAAGCATGGCCCATCATGCGCATCTCCGCCTTCAAGGAGGTCGGGCTTGAGGAGCTCAAGGATTTCATCTACGACAACCTTGGCTTTATGCGCGTCTACCTCAAGCCTCAGGGAGGGGAAGCCGACCTGGAAGAACCGCTCATCGTCAAAGACGACTCCACCGTGGAGACGATCTGCACGAAGCTCCACCGCGACTTTGTTCGCAAGTTCCGCTACGCGAAGGTGCTCGGGCCGAGCGCGAAGTTCGACTGGCAGCGCGTGGGCCTTGACCACCTGCTGAAGGACGGGGACCTGCTGACCATCGTCACGAAGCGTTGATGTGCGCCACGCTGCGGGTCGAGGCGTGGCCGACGACCTCGACGACTGGTTTGAATCCGAGGAACGCTGGCGCGACGTGGTCGTGCCCCTTCGTGGCATCCTGCGCGGGCTCGGCCTTCAGGAAGCGAGGAAGTGGCGTCAGCCATGCTACATGCACGAAGGGAAGAACATCGCCATTTTGGGCGCCGTGAAGGCCAACGCTGCCTTGACCTTCATGCGTGGGGGCGTGCTCGAGGACCCGGACGGGCTCCTCGAGGACATCGGACCGAACGCTCGCCATGGAAAGGTGATGCGGTTCACCACCGTGGCGCAGGTGGAGGAGCGACGTTCGGGAATTGTTGCGATGGTCGAGCGCGCCATCCTCGCCGAGGCGATGGGCCTCAAGGTCGAGCCGCCGACCGAGGAGGCCGAACGGCCCGAGGAACTGACCGCGGGGCTGGAGGCCGACCCCGAACTGAAGGCCGCCTTCGAGGCGCTCACTCCCGGTCGGCGTCGAGCCTACATCATGCACATCGGCCAAGCCAAGCAGGCGTCCACCCGAACCGCAAGGCTTGCGAAATTCCGCCCCCGGATCCTCCAAGGCAAGGGCATGAACGATTGCGTCTGCGGTGCGTCGAAGCGAATGCCTGGGTGCGACGGGTCGCACAAGCACCTCAACTGAGCCTCACGTCCGCTGTGCGGCGGCGGCGACCGCTGCGCCAATCAGTCCTGCGTCTGCACCAAAGCGGGCCTTGCGCAAGGTCGCCCGCGTGGTGAGCCAGCCGGACCATTGCTCCCATGATTCGGTGATGCCACCCGCGAGCACGATCAGGTCGGGGTTCAGCCAACCCTCGTAGAGGTCCAGGGCCTCCTGAAAGCGCTCCGCCCATGCGCGGAGGTCCAAGCCCTCGTCACGCCGCGTTCTGCCGCTGGCGTGGGCTTCGATGACACCACCGCGGGTCGGATGAGGAAGCAGCCCGAGTTCGAGGTTCGGAACGAGCACCCCATCGCGGTGAAGGCACGTGCCTAGCCCGGTGCCGATGGTCACCATGAGCACCGTGCCGCCGAAGCCTTGGGAGGCCCCGAGCGCGTGTTCCGCCGCCGCTGCCGCATCCGCATCGTTGAGAAGGTGGACCTCGCGACCAAGCGCTTCGGCCATGTCGGTCGACGGCCACGTTGAGCGGATGTTGGGGGCCGTTTCGACGCGCGTGCCTCGAACCACGCCGGGGAACCCGATGCCCAACGGCGCGTCTTCGGGGAGGGCGTTGAGCAGGCTTCGTAGTCCGTCGAGGATGCCCTCCGCGGGTGCCCCGGTCGTATGCGGGCGACGCTGCGGTGGAGCGCGAAGCGTTCCGGTGATGGTGTCCACAAGCCCAACGCGGACCCCCGACCCACCGATGTCCACGCCGATGGCGTCCACCTCAGACCCTCCCTGCTTCGTGTGCGGCCATCGCGTACCACAACAGGGCCTCGTTGGTCACCTGCTCGGGCGTCGCACGCCACGTCCAATTGTGAGGTCCGACGGTCGCAGGTGTGTTCATCCTCGCCTCGCTCGGAAGACCGAGCACGTCTTGCAGCGGTGCGATGTACCACCGTGCTGCAGACTTCAGCCCGAGGCGGATAAGGTCCACATGCGGGTGCTCGTCGGTGACACCGGCCTCCCGTGCACGTTCACGGGTGGATTCCTCTGCGTTGTTCCACCATCCAAGGGCCGTGTCGTTGTCGTGCGTTCCGGGGTAGGCGACCACGTCCTCCGGCGTCATCGATGGCGTGTGCGGCGAGAAGGGCTCTGCACCGAAGCCAAACTGATGCACAGCCATACCGAGCAACCCGTGGGCGTTTCGCAGTGCATCGACCTCGGGCGTCACGAGCCCGAGGTCTTCTGCAATGAATCCGACAGGCACCTCGTCAAGGGCGGCCATCAATGCGGGGCCGGGGGCATCGATCCATGCCCCAGTTCTGGCGTCGGGCGCCTCCGCCGGAATGCTCCACGCACGAACAAGCCCGATGAAGTGGTCAATGCGCACCACGTCCACGAGGTCCGCGAGGCGGGCCACGCGTTGCTTCCACCACGCGAATCCTTCAGCGACGTGCGCATCCCAGTTGTAGACGGGGTTGCCCCACAGTTGGCCTGTGTCGGAGAAGATGTCTGGTGGAACCCCGGCCCGCTGTGTGGGCTGGCCCTGCTCGTCGAGGTGGAAGAGGTGCGGTGCGGTCCAGACGTCGACCGAGTCTGCAGCAACGTAGAGCGGAATGTCGCCAACGACCACCACGCGACGCGCCGATGCGGCGTGGTGGAGTTCGCGCCACGCGCGGTGCAGCGTGAGCTGCACGCTTGCATGGTGAAGCACGCGCTCGGGGTCGACCGGCGCTGACAGGTCCGGTCCGGACCACCGTGCCTCCTCGGGCCACGCGGTCCACGGGGCGCCGTGCTCGTCCCGAAGCGCCTCGAAGACCGCGCTTCGCCGAAGCCACTCGTGTTGGTCAAGGGCCGCGAGGACGTCTCGCTGTTCGGCTTCGAAGTCGCCAGCAAGGGCGGCGTGCAGCGACGGGTCGATGGCGCAGGCGCTGCGGCTGGCGTAGGGTGAGCCGACGCTGTCCACGGGGTTGAGCGGCAAGATCTGCCAGATGCTCAGGCCAAGGTCGGCCATCGTGTCGATGAAGCGAAGCGCGTTGCGACGGAGGTCGCCGGGGCGCTCCCCGCGTGGCAACGAGCGCACGTCAACCAGCAGGCCTGCACGCCGCATGAGGGGTGCCTCTTCACGGTTGATTTCAATCCTCACGCCGCCGTCATGCCTTAAGTCCGGGGTCGCTGGGGTTTCGTCATGCGCGCCGGATTGCCTGTGCTGCTCGTGCTTCTGCTGGCCACCTCAACCCTTCCGCTGACCGCGCCAGCCGGGGCCGTGGACGCTCCCGAGGACGGGCAAGCACCGCTCAACCTCGCCATCGTGCTGCACCAGCACCAACCGTACTACCGCAACGTGGCTACGGACTTCTACGAACTCCCTTGGGTCCGGGTGCATGCCATTCACGAATACGTTGACAGCCCCGGCATCCTCGCGCAATATCCCGACACAAAAGTGACCTACAACGTGGTTCCTTCCCTCATCGAACAACTCGAGGATTACGCAGACCCGGAGACGCTCGACGACCACACGCAGTACGCCGTGCTGGAGTGGCCTGTGGGCGCGGATGGCCATCCGTCCGGCTTCCCGGCCTCGATGACCCAGCGTCAAAAGTGGGACATGCAAGGGGAATACTTCCGCATCCAACCGTGGGTGTACAGCGTTCCTGCCGAGGACCCAACCTACGGGTGGATGGCGAACGCCAGCGCTCGTTTTGGTGAACTTCACCGCGTCTGGGAAGACGGCGACATGACCGTCTTTGACGCAAACGGTAGTTTCGTGGCGCAGGACATGATCGACCTCGCGACCGTCTTCCACCTCTTCCAAATCTCAGCCCTGCACGTGACGGGCCAGTACTACGACCTCGAGTGGGAGGGCGGCGCGCCTCACGAAAACGAGACCATCATCGCGCTCTTCGAGGACGGTGGCCCCTATACCGTCGATGATTGGCGCACCGTCCTCGAGTACCAGCGCAGCCAGATGCTCAACGTCATGCCGATGTACGCGGCCCTCGCTGAACGGGGGCAGGTCGAACTGACGACCACCCCACGGTACCACCCCATCATGCCCCTCCTGGCCATGGACGGTTGGACCATGGAAGACGGCCTCGAGGTGGACAAGGACGCGTGGCTGGACGACGTCGACCTGCAGGTCCGGGACGGCCTCGACCTGTTCGAAAACGCCACGGGGCTCCGGCCAACGGGGATGTGGCCCTCGGAGCAGGCGGTCTCGCAGGCCGTCGTCGCTCCAATGGTCGAAAATGGAATCCGCTGGGCGGTCTCGGACGAACTCGTCCTCGGTGCCTCCACCCTCGACGGAGGAGGTTCCCCTGACCGCTTGTCCAAGGTCGCGCTGACCTTGCCGTACGTCGTGGAAACCGAAGCCGGCAACCTCTCGATGTTCTTCCGCAACCAGGAACTCTCAGACCGCATCGGATTCGCTTACGGCGACATGGATCCCGTGGAAGCCGTTGACGACTTCATCGAAGGCGTGGAGGGCTTCCGTGATGCCATCATCGCTGCCGGAGAAGACCCAGCCGATCACGTGCTGACCGTGGCGCTCGACGGTGAGAACTGGTTGTTCATGTCCGGATTCGGCATGACCGACAACGGTCGGGCCTTCATGCACGAGTTGTTCTCACGCCTCAGCGACACGCCGACCGTCCGCACCACCACGCCGGGCACCTTCCTTGACGAGCAGGGGACGGACGGATTCCCTCGGCTGTCTGAATTGGCCACCGGGTCGTGGATCAACGGCGCCTTGCAGCGCTGGGCCGGCGAGCCCGAGGAGACCCTCAACTGGCGTCGGCTCGACGCTGCGCGCACCGCGCTGCTCGAGGTGGAAGAAGCCACGCCGGCGCACCCAGGGCTCGAGGCGGCCCGGTTGGCGCTGATGGCCGCACAGGGGAGCGACTGGTTTTGGTGGTACGGGGCCGACATGGACAGCGGGGACGACCTTGGCTTCGATACGCTCTACAAGAACCACCTGAAGACCATCTACCAGAGCCTTGACCTGCCGCTTCCGCCAGATCTCGAGGCGCTCACGTACGAGGTGTCCGTTCCCTCGCCGGAGGCTTCGGGCATGGTCCAACCGCTCATCGATGGCCTCGCGTTCCCCGGTGAATGGGATGCGGCCGCCGTGCACGCTACCCCTGCGGACGGCGGTTTGGTCGACGTCGCCTCCATCGTGGTCGGGCACGACACCACCGGCGTCCATCTGCGCATCGACGTTGACAATCCAAGCACCCTGCTGGCCGGCAACGTCGGCGAAGGCACGCCCCACCTGCAACTGTACGCGATGGAACCCAACGCCATCGACACCAACGTGGTGGGGGCCAACTACCGCTCGTACTACGGCGCGTCGGACCTCGGATTCCCGGCCCGAACGATGCTGTGGTTCGACTTCAGCAAGATCAACGAAAACGGCCTGATTCCGTACAACACCTTCACCGCCGAAGGCGACGAACGCTGGACCCTCACAGGCAGCAGCGACGCCGTGGTTGGCGTCAACGAGACCATCGAACTGTCGCTGTCGTGGTCGTCGCTGGGGTTGGAGCCGCTCGACCGCACCCGCCTGCGGGCGGTGACGTCGGTCTACGAACTGCGGGGTCAAGGCCGTGGCGTGGACGTCGAAGTGGCGCCAGCACACGCCATTGAGGTCACGATGCCCAACTTCGAAACCTGGCTGACCGTGTTTGATGTGGCCGACCCGCTTGGCGACGAAACCGGAGATGGCGACTACGTGTACCCTGAGGCGGGCGATTTCGCGCCCGGAGCAGGCCTGTTCGACATCACCAACGTCAAACTCGAGCAGAGCGCGTGGAACGCTCGTTTCACCTTCACGATGGGCGAAGTGACCAACGGGTGGGGGATGATGAACGGATATTCGCACGCCAACCTCCAGGTCTACATCGACCAAGGGGAGACGGCGTGGGGAGACACCGCGCTGTTCGATGGCCTTCGCGCAGAAACCACGGACGAATGGGCGTGGGAATCTGCCTTCATGGCGATCGGTGAAGCGGCCCCCACGTACGCACGTCGAGCGGATTCCGACGTGCGATTCACCTCCGGCATCGAGTCCAGCGGCAACCCAGACACGAACGAAATCGTCGTCACCGTCAGCAAGGACCTGATCGGCGCCGACCTCGCCAACTACCGGTACCTCATCGTCGTGGCGAGCCAGGACGGGTACGGCACGGGGAAGGTCCGGCAGGTCGACGACGTCGCGACGAAGTGGACGGCTGGCGGCGGTGCGCCCCGTGGGGTGAGCAACCAGTGGTACCACTCCAACATCTTCGACGTGGTGCTCCCGAGTGGCGTGGACCAAGGCGCCATGCTTTCGTCGTACGACACAGCAGCAGGAACCTACGCTCAACTCTCTGGCATCGACGTTGGGGCAGTGCCCCAACAGGTGTACGGGCTTGAGGTGACGCAGGTCAGCGGAAGCAGCGCGTTGCTGTCGTGGTCCACGTCCACCGGTGGTGACATGACGGTCACGGTGGCTGCGGACGGTACGACGACCTCCGTTGGCCCCGACGCCCGCTCGGGGACCTCCCACCAAATGTTGCTTTCCGGACTCACCCCCAGGACAGCGTACACGGTCACGGTCAGCACCGATGGTGTTGCGGCGACCTTGGCCTTCACCACCGCCGACGCCATTGACGACGAGGCGCCGGAAATCCTCGCCGTGCGCGTCGAAGCATCCGACAACGCGTCGATGCGAACGGTGTCCTTCTACACAACCGAACCGGCCAGCACCACGGTGTCCCTGTGCCCGAGCAACGGGGACGACGGGTGCATCGTGGTTGAAGGGGCCAACCTGCCGACGCTTCGTGTTCACGCGGTGGACGTGGTCGTTCCGGTCGGCGAACACCTCGTGAGCATTGAGGCCACGGACGCTGCAGGGAACACCGCCACCGTGGCGGTGGGCTTCCTTGGCACACCGGACGACGGCGCGGGCGAAGGAGAGGTCGACGACGAGGCCTCGCCTTCGGTGCGCAGGATCCCCTCGCCCGGGGTCGCGTTGACGGTGGCTGTGGTTGTGCTCGCCGGGATAAACCGCCGTCGTTGACGCGCCCCTCCAGACGGGAGTGGGCCACAGCATCTACAATCCACCATCAGAGAAAGCGACTATATACCCCCCCCAAGACGCGGAGCCGATGATGCTGAAGAAGAGCCTGATGGCTGTCCTGCTGACCTCGATGCTGCTGCTTGCCGGTTGCACGACCGAAGAACCCGAACCCGTGGACGACACCACCGAAGACCCCGTCGAGGTGACCTACCACGACTTGACCGTGTGGCACTCCTACGCCGACGGCGACACGGAAGGCGACGCGTTCGCCAACGTGATGGCCGCCTTCGAGGCCGCCAACCCCAACTACAACATCACCCTGGTGTTCAAGCCCTTCGACGACATGCCCGACGCGTTCGTCACCGCTTCCCTCGGTGGCGAGGCCCCCGACGTCGTTCGCCTCCAGAACGACCGCATGGGCGGTATCGCAGCCAACATGCTTGACAACGTCTCGATCATCGAGTCGCTCAACAACTACCTCACCCCCGCGGAGAAGGCCATCTACGGCTCCTCCCTCGGTGGCATGACCGCGAACGGCGACATCCTCGGCCTGCCGCAGTCCGGCGACTCGGTGTCGCTCTACTACAACAAGCAGGTCCTCACCGATGCTGGCGTGGACTTCTCCGCCATCGACACGTGGGACTGGGAGGCCTTCATGGCCGCCGCCACCGCCTCGACCAACGCGGACGAGGACACGTGGGGCCTGATGTTCCCGTACAAGTCCTCCTACCAGTTCTGGGCCTGGATGGCCGGCATGGGCGGTGCGATTTTCGACGAGAACGGCTTGCCGACCCTCAGCTCCGACGCGACCATCGATGCGATCGAGCTCATCGACTCCCTCATCTACAGCGACGACAACATGGACGGTGTCATGCTCGAGGGCAGCGACTGGGGCAACATGGAGACCTACTTCAAGGACAACAAGGCGGCCTTCATGATTCAGGGCCCTTGGGCCTACTCCGGCATCGAAGCCGCCAACATCGAGTTCGGCCAGACCGTTCTCCCGATGATGCCCAGCGGCAACGCGATGGCCCCCTTCGTGGGCCTGAAGGGCTGGTCTGTCTCCTCCTCCTCCGAAGACAAGGAAGGCGCGGCGCACGTCGCGAAGTTCCTCTCAGGTGTGGACGCCCAGATCGAATTCGCCAAGACCGCCAAGACCCTCCCCGTCAGCGCGGCGGCGCTCGCTGACGGCAACGTGTCCAGCGACATGGTCGTCTCCGGCTTCGGCGCGCAGATGACCAAGGGCTTCGGCGGCCCCGCCTACGCGGCGATGGGCACCGTGTGGGGTCCTGCTGACTCCATGCTCGCGGACGTCTTCGACAACGGCCTGTCCCCGGCGGACGCGGCCCGCAAGGCCCAGGCCGCCATCGAGAAGGCGAACGGGCTCGACCTCACGGTGGACGACGACGCCGACGACGACGGCGTGACCATCAACGACGGCGACTGCAACGACAACGACGCGATGGTCTACCCCGGTGCGGAAGGCGAAGTCGCCGAGGACGGCATCGACACCGACTGCAACGGCCTCGACAACCCGATCGACAACGTCGTCGTGGACGTCTACCTCTCCATCCTCATCGTCTCCTCGGCCAACGGCGCGGACGCGGCGGTCGCCGCTGGCGACACGGTGACCTTCAAGGGCAGCTGGGACGATGCTTGGGGCATCACCTACGCGGGTGAGTACGAAGACATGTCCGCATGGAACATGACCTTCGACGTCGACAACGTGTCCTACACCGTGCACGGCGCGTACTTGGCCATGTTCAACGTGACGATCCCCGACCTGCAGACCGAGACCTACTCCTACGAGTGGGGCGCCAACACCGAGAACATCGCGTGGTTCGGCAACCGCTGCATCGTTGACGAGTCCGCGGTGGACGAGAACGACATGCCGACCGCTGTGCCGACCGAGAAGGGCAGCAACTGCGTCTTCACCCTCTCCTACGGCGAGGTCGACTACGATGACGATGGCGTCATGGACGGCAGCATGTGGATGCAGGACGACTCGGAATCCTCGATCTTCTGGATCGTGGCCGAGGCCTGAGTCGGCACAACCGACGCAGCCTTGCAACGCGTGGATGGGGTGCGATGCCGCCTTCGGGGGTCCGCTGGGCCTCCGTGGCGGTCCTCCTCGTCCTCCTGTTGCCGTCCGTGAGCGCTGAAGCGCCCGTCCCGCTGACCTCCTTTGAGGCCTCGGGGGACTTCGACGCGACGGCGAACAACGTGATCCGCGTCGGGTTCAGCACGGTCGACAACGCATCGGTCTACGAGATGCATTACGCCTCGGCGAACTTCAGCAGCCTCGCAGAACGCGATGCCAACCTGCTGGAGAACGGCTTTGCTGGATTCCCCGATGCGTGGGTCCGCGTGACGACGCAGGTGGGTGACCCCGCCGAGGACAACTTCCGAACGTCGGAGTTGATGCGCTGCTGGTGGACCGAAGGAGCAACCCCGTCGTTCGATCTTGCCACCGTGCCGCAGTCGTCCAACTGGACCGAGGCGAACTACACCACGAGCGATGCGACCTGGGTCTATCCCGACCTCGAGGGCACGCCTCAGGTCCCCCCGACGTCAACGGCGATCGTCTGTGACCTCCCCGGCGTTGCACGCGGGCAGGAGGTGTGGTTTGGCATCACACCAGCCGACGAGAACGGCATCAAAGTGTCCGAGGGGCTGTTCGTGGTCTCGGCCATCACGCTCGCTGAGTCCGCTCGCCCTGGCGACATCGACATGACGCCGATCAAACTCTGGCTCGCGGGCATCGCCGCCGCCGTGGTGCTGTCCCTGGTCGTGCTTCGGCAGGTCACAAGGCGGCGACGGGACAAGGCCGGTCCTGTGATGGTGCTGCCAGCGCTGCTGATGCTGGCCCTGTTGACCTTCTATCCCGTGGGCTACGGCATCTACATCTCGTTCACGGACCAAACCGCCTCCAACTACGGCGACGCCGAGTGGGTTGGTTTGGACAATTATGAGGCCCTCAACTCCGACCAGTACGACTACGACGGCGACGGTGACCCGGGTTTCTGGAGGGCGTTCCAATTCACGCTCATCTGGACCTTCGGATGCGTGTTTTTCCACGTCGTCCTTGGGTTGTCCTTCGCGCTCCTGTTGGAAAGCGGCCTGATTGGGAAAACAGCATGGAGGACCGTGTTGCTTGTTCCGTGGGCGGTGCCGGGGTACATCTCCACGCTGATGTGGATGGGCATGCTGAACCGTTATGGGGTGGTCAACGAACTCCTTGGAACATCGATCGATTTCCTCGCCGTCGATGGTTGGGCCAAAACAAGCGTGATTTTCGTCAACATCTGGCTGGGATTTTCCTTCATGACCATGACCCTTTCCGGCGGCCTGCAGGCCATCCCGCGCAACATCTACGAGGCCGCGGAGGTCGATGGAGTTCGAGGTTGGGACAGGTTCCGTCACCTCACGCTCCCGATGCTCATGCCGACCCTCGTCCCGGTCTCCATGCTTGGCATGATTTGGACGTTCAACCTCTTTTCCGTCATTTACCTCCTCACGGGCGGTGGCCCGGACAGGTTCTACGGCGAGCCGGGCGTGACGGACATTCTCGTGACCTTCGTGTTTGACATCGCGTTCGGTCCGAACGGTGGCTTGTACGGCCTCGCAGCGGCATGGTCCGTGGTCATCCTTGTGATGCTGATCGCCTTCTCGACGGTCTACCTCAAGATCACCAAGGGGGGTGAGGCGCTTGGCGACTGACCTTGCCTCACGCTGGTACACGCCGCTCGGCCTCCTCGTGAGCCGGTGGCTGCTCTGGGTGGCCATCGTTCAGTCCGCTCTCTACGTGGGCTTGAACGCCATGCGGCAGGAACTCTGGCAGTTTCCAGCGGTGCTGTCCATGCTCCTCGTCGGTGCGGCTCTTTCCCTCCGTGCCTTGACCATGCGCCCTCCGACCCGCCCCCAACCTCAACGCTACCTCGAGGCGACCGTTGGCAGCCTGTTGCTTGCGATCGGAGCCGTATGGGGCCTGTGGGCGCAAGGTGGGACCGACGACGGCGTGCTGCTCGTTGACCTCTGGTTCCTCGTCCCGCCGCTGCTGACGGGAATCTACGCGCTCGTCAACGTCAACCTGCACCGGTCCTGGTTCATGGCCGAGCACGACCGGGACCGGTCCGAAGCGGGCCTCACGGAGGTGCGGACGAAGGCTCCTCGCATCCTTCAGGTCTTGAAGCAGGTGCTGATGGTTCATTTGGCAGTCTTTGCGCTCTTGCCGCCAATGTGGGTCATGCTGCTCTCCCTGACGCCGGGGAACGGGCTCAATTTTGTTGGACCATCGGAATGGACCTTCGAACACTACCGCTTCCACCTCGGTGGTGAGAATTTTTGGCTCTGGCTGCGTAATTCAGTGCTCGTTTCCGTCGGTACGACCCTGCTTGGGTTGTTCATCGCCTTCCCTGCTGCCTACGGGTTCTCTCGCTACCGGTTCAAAGGACGCAACGTCGGGTTGTTTGCGTTCCTCGTCGTGCAGATGTTCCCCGGTGCGCTCATCCTGGTGCCGTATTTCCTGGTCATGAAGGGGTTCGGCCTGCTGGATTCGTGGATTGGGCTGATGCTGGCGTACACCGTCACCGCGCTCCCGCTGTGCGTGTGGATGATGAAGGGCTTCTTCGATTCCATCCCGAAGGAACTCGAGGAAGCGGCGATCGTCGATGGCTGCAATCAACTGCAGATTTTCACCCGCATCATGTTCCCATTGTCCCTCCCCGCCGTGGCGGTGACGTCGCTGTTTTCCTTCCTCGCGGCATGGAACGAGTTCCTGCTTGCCCTCACCTTCCTGTCGTCCGACACGAAGTACACCTTACCGATTGGCGTGACCGCCGTGGCGACCGGGCAATCGCCGCAATGGGGGGATTTTGCAGCGATTTCCATCCTCGTCAGCATCCCGGTGGTGCTGCTTTTCATCGTCTTCCAGCGGTACCTCGTCGACGGGATGACCGCCGGGTCCGTCAAGGGGTGACCGCATGAGCTACGTCAAATTCGAACACGTTGGAAAGCGCTACTCGCCCGACGACGACCCCGCCGTCTCGGACTTCACCCTCGACGTCAACGAAGGTGAATTTCTGGTGCTTGTCGGCCCCTCCGGATGTGGGAAGTCAACCACGCTTCGCATGCTGGCGGGATTGGAAGACATCACGTCGGGGAACATCAGCATCGATGGCGTCCGCGTGAACGACCTGCCACCCAACGCCCGTGGCGTCGGCATGGTGTTCCAATCCTACGCGTTGTACCCGCACATGACGGTCGAACGGAACCTCTCGTTTGGACTTCGCATGGCACGGGGTGCCGACCGCCTTCCCAACGCCGAGATTGATGCACGGGTCGCCGAGGCTGCGGCCGTCCTCGGTCTGGAGCCCTATCTCGATCGCCTCCCACGCAACCTCTCCGGCGGTCAGCGCCAGCGCGTCGCGCTTGGAAGGGCGCTGGTTCGTCGTCCCAAGGTGCTGCTGATGGACGAGCCCCTGTCGAACCTTGACGCCAAGCTCCGCAACCAAATGCGCGTCGAACTGCGTCGGATTCACGATGAACTCGGAACGACGACGGTGTACGTCACGCACGATCAGGTCGAGGCGATGACGCTCGCGGACCGCATCGCTGTGATGGACCAAGGATACCTTCAGCAGCATGCCACACCGATGGAAGCCTACCACCATCCTTCGAACACCTTTGTCGCGTCCTTCCTCGGGCGACCTCCGATGAACCTCGTGCACGGGACCTGCGAGGCAGGTGCCTTCCGGACATCGTGCGGGACCCTCGAGGTGGTGCTGCCTCACCACGCCGCCGGGCACGCCGGTCCCGCGACCCTTGGCGTCCGCCCCGAGGACGTCGCCTTGGATGCCGCCGAAGGAACCGACCTGCACGTGAAGGACGCGGAGCGGCTGGGTGCCGAAACCATCGTTCACCTCGCGGGTGGTGACGTCCAACTCGCTGCGGTGTGGCACCGACCAGGCATGGACGCCGACGCGACCCTCACCCAACGAGGGGCCACCGTGCGCGTGCAGGTGCCGACGGACTCGGTTCGCCTCTTCGATGCCGACGGCGCAGCCGTTGGCGTATCGCTGGACCACGTGGCTGCGAATGCTGCACCTGAACCCGTCTCCCTCAGCAAGGGGGAAGAGGAGTGAAGGACGGCTGGTGGCGCACGCCGGTCATCTATCAGGTGTATTGGCGTTCCTTCCTCGACAGCAACGGAGACGGGTTGGGGGACCTCGGTGGGCTTCAGCAAGGCCTTGATCACCTCGTCGACCTCGGCGTCGATGGCCTCTGGCTGAACCCAATGTTCCCTTCACCCCAGAAAGACCACGGGTACGATGTGGCCAACTACGTGGACGTCGAACCCAGATTCGGTGAACTCGAGGCCTTCGTGGAATTCGTGTCCACCTGCCATGAGCGCGGGCTCTTCGTCCTGCTCGACATCGTTCCAAACCACTGCTCGTCGGCCCATCCTTGGTTCGTTGAGGCCATGAGCGCCCCTGACCACCCGCTGCGGTCCCGTTTCCACCTCGTTGAAGGCCGTGGGGAGCATGCAGAGCACCCACCCAACGACTGGCAGAGCATCTTCGGAGGCCCTGCCTGGACGCGTGTGGTCGAAGCCGACGGTTCGCTCGGGCCATGGTACCTCCACATGTTCGACAGCAGCCAGCCTGAACTCAACTGGAACGATCCAGCGGTCTGGGACGACATGGAAGACGTGCTTCGGTTTTGGTTCGACCGAGGCATCGATGGATTTCGCATCGACGTCGCGCATGGGCCGATCAAAGCCCCTGGTTACCCCGAACCAACGCACCCCACGGACGCCTTCATCGAACGCTGGGACCAGCCTGGGATCCACGACGTGTACAAGCGATGGCGTGCCATCGCCGACGGGTACCGGCCTGAACGGATGTTCATCGGTGAAGTGCATGTTGGAAGCACCCAGAGGATGATGGAGTACCTCGGACCCGAAGGCCTTCATTTGGCCTTTCAGTTCTCCTTCATCAAAGCGGAGTGGAGCAAAGCCAGTTTGGAGGCGACCATCGATGAAGCCTTGGAGTTCGCATCAGCGACCGCTTCACCTGCAAATTGGGTGCTCTCCAACCACGATGAGCCTCGCCATGTGAGCCGCTTTGCACCGAAGGTGAACGGTGACCCTGATCTGAAGCGTGGGAACGCCCGGGCCCGAAGTTTGCTCATGATGATGCTCAGCCTCCCCGGCACGGTCACCTTGTACAACGGAGAGGAACTCGGGCTTCCAGAGGTCACCGACGTCCCGGACGATGCCCGCCAGGACCCCGCCTTTTTCCGTCAACCCGAAGGCTCCACCTACAAGGGCAGGGACGGATGCCGCATCCCAATGCCATGGGTGCACGGTGCACCCCACGCAGGCTTCAGCACCACGACGTCCTGGTTGCCGATGCCCGAAGGTTGGGATTCGTACGCGGTGGACCTTCAGCAGCAGGACCCATCCTCCATGCTGTCCTTCTACCGTGAGGCGCTCGCCTTGCGGCGAGCGACGCTCGCAGGAAACGGTGAGGTGGCGTGCATCGACCTTGGTCCCGAGGTGCTGGCGTACACCGTGGCGTGGAACACCGCCGTTCACCGCATCGTCGTGAACCTCGGAGAGGTCCCGCTCGACCTCGACCTCGACGGAGCGACCGTCCTGCTGATGTCCCAGCCCGACGCCTTCATCAACGGGTCCTTGGCCCCCGACGCCGGGGTATGGACTTCCAAGGAGGCGATGTGAGCAGATGACCTCCGGCCGACCCTTCTCGATGGTCATCGTTGGTGGCACCGGCGACCTCGCGCTGCGCAAGTTGCTTCCGGCCTTGGCCAACAGCGACGCAGCAGGTGCCTTGGGGCCCGGCCGAATCATTGCCGCCAGCCGCCGACCCTGGGACCGTTCAGAGTACGTCGCCCACGTGGTTGCCTCCGCTCCATCCTTCGGTACAGCGTACGATGCATCCTTCTTGGAACGGCTGGATCACGTACGCCTTGATGCGGCCACCGGGGAAGGCTTTGCTGCCCTCGCCTCGATGCTACCCGACAACGACGTGCGGGTGGTGTACCTTGCGACGGCCCCGGAGTTGTTCACGCCGATCGCCATCGGATTGCGGCAGCACGGGCTCGTGCACGCGGAAACACGACTCGTGCTCGAAAAACCACTGGGGAGGGACCTGCCGTCCAGCCGTTCGTTGAGCGAGGCCATCGAAGCACAAGTGCCTCCCGATTTCATTTACCGCATCGACCATTACCTCGGGAAAGAGTCCGTGCTCAACTTGATGGCGCTCCGGTTCGCAAACACGGTGTTCGAGCCGTTGTGGAACAGGACATACATCGACCACGTGCAGATCACCGTTGCAGAAACCGTGGGCATTGAAGGACGGGCTGGCTACTACGACCACCACGGTGCGCTGCGCGACATGGTGCAGAACCACATGCTCCAGTTGCTCTGCCTCGTGGCCATGGAACCGCCAACCGACGATTCAGCCCGCTCCATCCGAGACCAAAAGGTGCAGGTGCTCCGAAGCCTTCGACCCCTCCGTCCCGAGGACGTGTCCTCCAAGGTGATTCGAGGGCGCTACGCTGCCGGTTCGATGAACGGCAAACCCGTGGGCGGCTACGATGAGGACGGGGGCGACCCCGCGTTCAGGACCGAATCCTTCGTGGCCATCGAGGCCGCGGTGGACAACTGGAGGTGGGCCGGGGTCCCCTTCTTCCTTCGCACAGGCAAGCGGCTCGAACGTCGATTGTCCGAAGTGGTCGTACAGTTCCGTCCTCCCCCTCATTGGCCCTTGACCGTGGCTTCGGGTGAGAAGCAAGCGAACCGCTTGGTGATCCGCTTGCAACCGGACGATGAGATCCTCTTGATGGCGCAGATGAAAACGCCCGGTCGCTCCGGGTTCCACCTTCGCCAATTGCCGCTCGACCTCGTCTTTTCACAGGTGGACCAAAACGAAGCCTCCCCAGACGCCTACGAACGCCTCCTCCTGGACGTGATCGACGGCAACAGGACCCTGTTCATGGGCCGGGAGGAGGTTGAACTCGCTTGGGGGTGGGTCGATCGCATCCACGAGGCGTGGGCGTCCAGCGGCGGATCGCCCCTGCCCTACCCGGCGGGCGGTTGGGGTCCGCAGGCCTCCCACGACCTCATCGGAGCTTGGGAGGGCTCCACCTGGGGTTTTGGGCAGGGGGGGTCGGCATGACGCTCGACGCCTCCTCCCCAGCAGCCGCTGCCGCGTCCATCGCACGTGACCTCCGGCAGGTGGTTGAGCACCGAGGACACGCCACGTTGGCCTTGGCCGGTGGTCGCACTCCGGGGCCGGTCTACGACCATCTTGCGGCGGAAGATGTCCCATGGTCGGAGGTCACCGCGGTGATGGGGGACGAACGGGACGTCGATGAGGGTCACGAACGGAGCAACCTCGGCATGGCGCGCCGCCACCTCGGCCACCTGCCGATGGCGTGGCTCGACCTCCGGCACGAGGCTCCAGAACGCGTCGATGTCGCCGTGCTTGGTTGGGGGACGGACGGCCATACCGCCTCCTGGTTCCCTGACCTTCACGACGAGGACCTGCAGCACTTGTTTTCGAGCACACATGTTCGTGAGCGGGTGGCTCCGCCTTCCCAGCCGGAAGCGCGCTGGACCCTGACCCCGGAGGCCATCCTTGCTGCCGAGCACGTGCACCTCATCGGCAGCGGGGCTGAGAAGGCCACTGTGCTTGACACCGTCCGTATCGAAGCGGACGCGCGCACGCACCCCGTTCACCTGGTCCTGACGGGTGCGAGCGCCCTCGACGTGTGGTGGTGGCCATGAACGTCCGGGATGCCGTGGCCACCGTGACGCAGCGCATCGCAGCGCGCTCCCACGACCGTCGCACCGCCTACCTCGAACAGATCGAGGCCGCAGCGTCCCGTGGCGTCGGCCGCCGTGCCCTCTCATGCGGCAACCTCGCGCATGCAGCGGCTGGGTGCACGGCCGACCGCGAGGGCCTGTTTGGCGATGCGGTGAACATCGGCATCGTGACGGCGTACAACGACATGCTCTCCGCGCATCAGCCCTTCGCGACCTATCCTGACCTTCTGAAGGCTGCAGCGCGCCGGAACGGCGCGACAGCGCAGGTCGCAGGCGGCGTGCCGGCGATGTGCGACGGTGTGACCCAAGGACGTCCCGGCATGGACCTCTCGCTGCTTTCACGTGACGTCATCGCGATGTCAACGGCGGTCTCCCTGAGCCACGACACCTACGACGGCGGTCTGCTGCTCGGGGTCTGCGACAAAATCGTCCCGGGCCTGCTCATCGGCGCCCTCTCCTTTGGGCACCTGCCGTTCATGCTCGTTCCAGCAGGGCCCATGCCAAGCGGCCTGGCGAACGCTGAGAAAAAGCGGGTCCGCGAGGCCCATGCCAAGGGTGAGGTCGACGATGCCTCCCTTCTTGCGGCTGAAGCCGCGTCCTACCACGCCCCGGGGACCTGCACCTTCTACGGCACGGCCAACACAAACCAACTGCTGATGGAGGTCATGGGGTTGCACGTGCCTGGGGCTTCGTTCGTTCCCGAGGGCACGCCGCTGCGTTCAGCCGTCACCGAGGCGGCGGTGGAGGGCGTGCTCCGTGCGGTGCGGGGCGGTGCACCGCATCATCGGCTCGGGCACCTCGTCGACGAGCGCGCCATCGTGAACGCGATTGTCGCGTTGATGGCGACAGGCGGGTCGACCAACCTTGTGTTGCACCTCGTGGCGATCGCCCGCGCGGCTGGGCTTGTGGTGCGATTGGAGGACCTGCACGACCTGTCGCAGACCACACCGCTGATGGTGCGGATGTACCCCAACGGAGCAGCCGACGTCAACGCCTTCCATGACGCTGGTGGGACCTCCTGGCTCATCGCGGAACTGCTCGACGCCGGTTTGCTGCATGGCGATGCGAAATCGATGTGGGGCGATGACCTCCATGCGCAAGCCAAGCGTCCCTGCGTGGCTGAAGACGGCGGCCTCCGCTTTGATGACCCCGGGCCAGCGGGCGACGACACCATCCTTCGTCCGGCGTCGTCCCCCTTCGCCCCGACCGGTGGACTTCGCTTGGTCGAGGGGGCCCTTGGCCGAGGTGTCGTCAAGGTCAGTGCCGTGCCCGAAGGCGAGACGAGCCTCACGGCACCAGCAGCAGTGTTCGACGATCAGGCCGCCGTAAAGCAGGCTTTTGCAGAGGGCTCGCTGTCCGGTGATCACGTGATTGTTGTGCGTTTTCAAGGCCCGCAGGCCAACGGCATGCCCGAACTGCACGGACTTGCTCCGATCCTTGGGGCCTTGCGCTCCTTTGGGCATCGCGTCGCCCTCGTGACGGACGGGCGCCTCTCGGGCGCCAGCGGTGCCACGCTTTCCGCCATCCACGTTGGTCCAGAGGCTGCGCGTGGAGGTCCCCTCGCCCGTCTGCGTACGGGCGACGTGGTCACGGTGGATGCCGACAACGGCCTGTTGACGACAGACGCAGACCTCGATTCGCGCAGCGATGCCCCTGCGCCGCCACCGGCGGTTGGCTGGGGCCGGGAACTGTTCAACGGCCTGCGGCGGATGAGCACGGACGCTGAGCATGGAGCCTCGGTGCTGGAATGGTGAGGAAGCAATGGCCGCGATGGACCCCGGTATGCTGACGCAAGCGTTGATCCCTGTGCTCGCGCTTCGCGATGAGCACGACCTCCGTTTGCTTGAGCACCTTGTCGACACCAGCGGGCTGCAGATGGTGGAACTCACCGCGCGAACTCCCGCCGCGTTCGATCTCGGCCGAACGCTCATGCAGCGCCAACCGGACGTCAAGGTCGGCATGGGGACCCTCCTCAGGAAAGAGCAGGTCGAAGAAGCAGCAGCCTCCGGGTTCGCGTTCGGCGTCACGCCAGGCACGACCGGACGGTTGCTTGACGCCATTCGGGCCACGTCCATGCCGGTGCTCCCGGGCGTGTCCACGGCCTCCGAAGCGATGGCTGCCATGGAGGCTGGACACGAGGTGGTCAAGGCCTTCCCTGCGGGAGGCCTTGGTCCGTCCACCGTCCGTGCGTGGTTTGGCCCCCTCCCTCACCTCCGCGTATGCGCGACGGGAGGCCTTGTTGAAGCAGATGCAGCCTCGTGGCTCGATCTTCCGAACGTGGTGGCGGTCGGCGGTGGCTGGATGTTCCGCGCACACGTCGTTGACGCAGCGCGCAGCGGCGATGCAGATGCACTGGCATCGCTCGAGGCGGCGTTCCTCAGGTGCGCTCGCTCGGCGTGAGGTCGGTGTAGCGGTGGACGTAGTCCCGCAGCATGCGCTGCGCGCTGAAGTCCGCTGAGGCGACGATGGAGGCGCGCATCAGGTCACGCCAGACGGAGCGATCCCCTTCCCATGCCGGCAGGACGTCGTCGATGAGCACGTTCAGGGCCGCCCTGGCGTCCCGTTCGTCGTCACGGTCGTCTTCTTGTTCACCGATGCTCCAGCCGTTCACGCCGTGCTGGCAGGCTTCCGGCCACCAGCCGTCGAGGATGGAGCAGTTGGGGACCCCGTTCATGGCCGCCTTCATGCCGCTCGTCCCGCTCGCTTCCATCGGCCGTACGGGTGTGTTCAACCAGACGTCGACACCGGAGGTCATCAGGCCCCCCGTGCGCATGCTGTAATTTTCCAAGAAGGCCACCGGGACGGCTTCCCCGAGCTGACGCCCCGCGTCGAGCACCCGCTCGATCAGCGCCTTCCCCCCCTCATCGTTCGGGTGCGCCTTGCCGGCAAAGACGAACTGGACCTTGCCGCGCATGGCCGACAGCATCCGCTCAAGATCGCTGAACACCAAATCCGCGCGCTTGTACGTGGCAAAGCGTCGTGCGAAACCAATGGTGAGGCAGGTGGGGTCAAAATCGAGACCGCACTGTTCCTTGACCTCTGCAAAGAGCAAGCCACGAGCGGCGGCGCGCGCCTGATCAAGCGCGTCATCGTCCAAGGCCCATGCTGCGCCCGCGAGCAGGTCTGGGTCCTCACGCCATCCCGGAAGCGCGCCGTCGAAGAGGCTCGCCATCGAGGGACTGGTCCACGTGAGGTGGTGGACGCCGTTGGTGATTCCTTCGATGGTCCGGCCCTCAAACATTGAGTGCGCAACTTCAGCGTTCAACCGGCTCACGCCGTTCATTCGGCCGGCGTACTGCGCTGCGAGGTGGCTCATCGAGAGGTAGGATTCGTGAAGGGATGCGCGCACGTCTGCTGGGACCATGCCACCGACCACCGCTTCGACCTCGTCCCATCCAAAACGGTCGTGGCCGGCAGGGACCGGGGTGTGTGTCGTGAAGAGCACCGAGGCCGCAATCTCTTCGCGGCTCCATCCACGTGACTCGAGTTCAAGCGGTGCGAAGGCGCAGTGGCCTTCGTTGAGATGGAACGTCGTGGGTTCGATGCCCAACACGTCGAGGGCACGAAGGCCACAGACGCCAAGCAGGTACTCCTGCCGAATGCGTGTCCCGAAGGGGCCTCCGTACAAGCGTTCACCGAGGGCCACATCCTTCGGGTCGTTGCCTTCGACGGCCGGATCCAGGAAGATCACGTCCACGTGGGCGCCTGTGATGCCAACGTAGCGGTAGCGCCACAAGCGAAGACGGAGGGGTCGCCCCTCAAGTTCGTCCTCAAGGACGAGCCCTGTGTCCTCCAGCAAAGTCGACGGCTCAAAGGCAGGGAAGGTCTCCGTTTGCTTGCCGTCAACGATGTGCTGACGGGCGTATCCGTTTCGGTACAGGAGCGTGACGGCGGTGAGGTTGACGCCGAGGTCTGCCGCAGCCTTCACGTGATCCCCGGCCAGCACGCCGAGGCCACCGGAATAGGTGGGGAGGTCGGACCTGAGACCGATTTCGGCGGTGAGGTACGCCACGTGCGGCATGGTCGCTCGACCATGGGTTGGGTTTTCATGTTCACGGCGAGGTTGCCTAATCCCAAACGCCCATGTCCATTTTTGCGTCTTCCGAGGCATGCACGCGCGGGTCCCAGCGTGGGACCCAGACGAGGTTGACGTGGACGCTGGCCACGCCGCTTGTGAGCGCAGCACGGTGCGTTGCGGCCATGATCTGGGGCGCGACGGGGCACCCCGGGCTGGTGAGGGTCATGTCGATCTCCGCGTGGGGCCCGTCGTCACGAGCCTCGATGCGGATGTCGTAGACAAGCCCCAACGCGACGATGGAAATTTCCAGTTCAGGGTCTTCCACTTCGTGAAGGGCTTCACGGACCGCGTCAGCATCGACCATGGTCACGCCTCCCCCATGGTGGACATGACCATGTCGTACATGGTCCGGAATCCGTTGGACCGGCTCGGCGTGAGCGAATTGAGCAGGCCGGTCGCTTCGACGATGTCGAGGGTCACCTGGCGTGCGACGTCCACGGTTTGTCCGTTCATCCCGAGGCTCAGCAAGCCCATGAGGCCCTGAACGATGCGAGCATCCGCACCTCCGCGGAGGTGGACGAGGCCGTCCTCGACGCGCACGTCGATGTGCGCTTGGGATTGGCAGCCCTTCACCCGGTTGCCCTCCGACCATTCATCGGTTGGAAGTTCGGTGACGTCGTCGGCCAGGTCGAAGAGCAACTCAAACCGCTGGGTTCGGTCCTCGATGGCCTCGAACTCTTCGAGGACCTCCGCAAGCGCGTCGGCCACCATCACGCGTTCCCCCCAAAGCGAGCGAGCACGTGGGTCACGCGTTCGATGAAGGCCTCGGCCTCAGCCATCGTGTTGTAGAGGTAGAACGAGGCGCGGACGGTGCTGTCGATCCCGAGCCGGTGGAGCAAGGGCTGAGCGCAGTGGTGCCCCGTTCGCACCGCGAAGCCAGCAGCATCGAGCAGGTGAGCAAAATCCTCGGCGTGAAGGCCGGGGTGGAGGAAAGAGACGACCGCCGAGTCATGGTCGCCGTGGCGGCCGTACACCGTGCAGCCAAGCGAGCGAAGTTGCTCCGCCGTCCAGCGGGCAATCCCGAGCAGGCGCTCGTGTTCCGCCTCGAGGTCCACGTCGGCGAGGTAGTCCATCGCGACCTTCCAGCCGACGGCTTCTGCGATGCGTGGGGTGCCTGCCTCAAACTTGTGTTCGTTGGACTGGTAGGTGGAACCTTCGAGGCTGACGTGCTCAATCATGTCACCGCCGCCCATGAAGGGCTGCATTTCGTCGAAAGCCGCCTGGGTGATGGTCAGGCACCCAATCCCGGTGGGCCCCAGCATCTTGTGCGCGGAGACCGCGAGGAAATCCGCACCGAGGGCCGTCACGTCGATGCGCGTGTGCGGCGCCCCTTGCGCGGCGTCGAGGAGGACCCGTGCGCCAACGGCGTGCGCTCGTTCGATGATGCGCTCCACGGGATTGCGCACGCCGAGCACGTTCGATGTGTGCACGACGCACACGAGTTTCGCTCCTTCGAGCGAGGCCTCGTAGGCCTCCATGTCCAAGGTCATGTCCGGCAGCACGGGGACGTAGCGAACCTCGATGCCGCGTTCCTTGGCGAGCATTTGCCACGGCACAATGTCGCTGTGGTGCTCCATCTCGGTCAGAACAATCGCGTCCCCCTCGTTGAGCACGGCGCGGCCCCATCCGTGTGCGACGAGGTTGATCGCTTCCGTCGTGCCGGACGTCAGCACCACCCGTTCGGCGTTGAACCACGTTCGCAAGGTCGCTCGACAGGCTTCGTAGGCATCCGTTGCTTCGCCGGCGAGCGCATGCACTGCGCGGTGCACGTTGGCGTTGCTGTGCCGGTAATAGGCGTCCATCGCGTCGATGACGACGGCAGGTTTCTGCGTGGTTGCCGCATTGTCAAGGTAGACGAGCGGCTGGTTGCCGTGCACCGTCCTCGAGAGGATTGGGAAATCGGCCGGGTCGACCATCCTCACCACTCCTGGGCGCAGTCGAGGTGAACGATGAGCCGGTCACGAAGCACGCCAACGAGCCGGTCGTGGTTGAGTTCACTGAACGCCGCGGCCAAGAAACCCTCCACGACCAGGTCTTCCGCAGATGCACGGTCAAGGCCACGGCACATGAGGTAGTGGACTTGCCCTTCGTCGATGGCGGCGCTGGCGGCCCCGTGGGCGGCGGCCACATCGTCAGCAAGCACTTCGAGTTCTGGAATCGCGTCCGCCCTCGCGGATTCCGACAGAAGCAGGTTGCGGAAGACCTGCCCGGCGTCGCTGCCGTCGGCGCCGGGGGCGATGACCAGCCTGCCCGTGCCAATGCTTCGGGACGCGTCGCCGCAGGCCGTGTTGGCGACAAGCGAGGAGGTCGTGTGGCCAAGGTGGTGATGGATCTCAACGTGATGGTCGTCGTGGCGTTCGCCTCGGCCATGCACGCCGATGCCGATCCGCACGTCGCCGCCCGTCGCGTTCAGATGATGGCGAAGGTCGGATTTGCGTCGGAACCCTCCCGTGGAGAGGATGCCGCTGACGAGGCGGGCGTCGCGGCCGATGTTCCAGTCGTCGCACCGCAGGAAGCGGGCGTGCTTACCAAGTTCGTCCGTCACGGCGACTGCGAGGTGTGCGCCGTCCGAGACGTCCCCGGTCAGGTGCAGGCCGCACCACGCCGCGTCGCCCGAGAGGTGGAGGTGCAGGGTGGCGTGGCCCGTGCAGCGCACGTGGAGGCGTCCTGCGACGGCCTCCCCGCTGGCAACGAGGTCCACGTGGACCACCTCGGAGAGGTCGCCGTGCAGGTCGAGGTGGTGACCGCCTTCGACGGCATCGGCCAGCGTCGCTCGAGCCACGTCTTCAACGTCCGGCCGCGTGTATTCGTGCGCATGCACCATGGTCGGAAAGCGTTCCTTGCCTGCGGCATGCAGATGGACTCCGCCACCGTCGGCAAGGCACGACGGAGAGGGAGGGTGAACGTTCACGTGCAGCGGTTCAACATCCCCCGCGTCCGGTGCCATCCACGTCCACGGCGTGTGCCTCCAAAGGTGGATGGAGCGGGGTGGTGCCGGGCGAGCGACCGTCATCCGATCGACCCCTCCATGTGGAGGTCAAGCAACTTGTTCAGTTCGGTGGCGTATTCCATCGGGAGTTCCTTGGTGAAAGGTTCGAAGAAACCGTTCACGATGAGCCCCATGGCTTCGGCCTCGGTGTGCCCTCGGGACATGAGGTAGAACAACTGGTCCCCTCCCACCTTGGACACCGACGCCTCATGCTCAAGGTCAGCACTGGCGTTGCCAACCTCCATCGTCGGGTAGGTGTCGCTTCGGCTTTCAGGGTCGAGCATCAGGGCGTCGCAGACGACCTTTGAGCGGCAGCCGTGGGCCTTTGGGAGCACCTGGAGCATGCCACGGTAGGTGGACCGCCCGCCGTCCTTTGAGATGGATTTGGAGAGGATGTTCGACGTGGTGTTAGGCGCAAGGTGGTGCACCTTCGACCCCGCGTCTTGGTGCTGACCTTCGCCCGCGTACGCCACGGAGATGATCTCCGCATGCGCGCCTTCGCCTTTGAGCAAGACCGCGGGGTACTTCATCGTCAATTTGGAGCCGAGGTTCCCGTCCACCCACTCGACGGTCGCGTTCGCGTGGGCGATGCCGCGCTTGGTGACGAGGTTGTAGACGCTGGCGGACCAGTTCTGGATGGTCGAGTAACGGATTCGGGCGCCTTCGAGGGCGATCAACTCCACCACCGCGGAGTGGAGGGATTCTTCCGAGTAGGTCGGCGCCGTGCAGCCTTCAACGTAGTGGACCGAAGAGCCTTCGTCCGCAACGATGAGCGTGCGCTCAAACTGCCCCATGTTCTTCGCATTGATGCGGAAGTAGGCCTGAACGGGCATCTCAACGTGCACGCCTTTCGGGACGTAGAGGAAGGAGCCCCCGGACCACACGGCGGTGTTGAGGGCGCTGAATTTGTTGTCGGTGTAGGGGACGACCGTGTTGAAGAAGCGCTTCACGAGGTCGGGATGCTCGCGAAGCCCGGAGTCCATGTCGAGGAAGATGACGCCTTGTTCTTCCAGGTCTTCGCGCATGCTGTGGTAGACGGCCTCTGATTCGTACTGCGCGGTCACGCCGCCCAACCACTTCTGTTCCGCTTCGGGGATCCCAAGCCGCTCGAAGGTGTGCTTGATGTCCTCCGGCACGTCGTCCCAATTGCGCTCGGTTTTGTCGGAGGAGCGCAGGAAGTACGTCACGGCGTCGAAATCGATCTGCTTGAGCATCGCGGCGTTGCCCCAGTCCGGCATGGGGCGTTCGATGAAGTGGTGGTAGGCCTTCACACGGAGTTCGGTCATCCATTCCGGTTCGTTCTTGAGCGCTGAAATGTCGCGAACGACCTGCTCGGACAAGCCCTTGTCGAAGCGGATGGTGGCGTGCTCAGGGTCGTGAAACCCGAACTGGTATTCGCCAACGGCCTGCCGTGCTTCGTCGCCCATGTGTTCACCTCACCGCGCGACGATGCCGTCGTACCCATGCTGCTCCAAACGCTCGGCCACCTCTGGTCCGCCGCTTTCGACGATGCGTCCGTCGATCATCACGTGGACCACGTCCGGGACGACAAGGTCGAGCAGGCGCTTGTAGTGCGTGATCAGCAGGATGCCACTCGTGGGTGGCAGGCTGTTGATGGCCCCGGCCACCGCACGCATGGCGTCGATGTCCAGGCCTGAATCGGTCTCGTCAAGCAGCGCGAGTCGTGGTTGAAGCAGCATCATTTGGAGGATCTCCAGACGCTTCTTTTCGCCACCGCTGAAGCCGTCGTTCACGTACCGTGCGAGGAAGGAACGGTCCATGCCGAGTTTGTCCATGGCGGTCTTGAGTTCCTCACGGAAGGCGCGGGCCTTGGGTGCTTCACCACGGACGGCCGCGACCGAGCGTCGCAGGAAGGTGCCCACCTGCACGCCGGGAATGGCGGACGGGTACTGGAAGGAGAGGAACATCCCGGCACGCGCGCGTTCGAAGACCTCGAGGTCGTCCAACGGAGCCCCGTTGTACTGCACTGCACCGCTCGTGATGGTGTAGGCGGGGTGGCCCATCACCACCGAGGCGAGCGTGGACTTGCCTGCGCCGTTGAGGCCCATGATGGCGTGCCGCTCTCCAGCCTTGATGCGCAGGTTGACGCCGTTGAGGATGGGCGTGCCCTCCACCTCGGCGTGGAGGTCCTCGACCACGAGCAGGTCGTCGGTCATGCGCCACGCTTCTGCCCGGCTCTTATGAAGGAGTGTACGCGCGTTCCCGATGACCGGTCATGCATTCAAAGGCTGGGCCGTGGTCAGGGTGCCGTGGACGACGACCCGCTTGTGGCGATGTACGCGCAGCAGGCCGAAGCGGCCATCCGTGCCGAAGCAGAACGCCGGATGGCCGACGCGCTGGACCCGGAGGAGGAGGAGCGGCTTCGGAACCTCCCGCTGGTGAGCGCGGCCGGCGGGGCGCATTTTGTCCCCGCACTCTTGTCGCGCCTCGGCCCGGTTCGCGCGGCCCTCGACGGCCACGGGGGTGGGATTGAGGTCAGCGCATGGACGCTCGACGACCTTGGCCTTGACCTCGTGCTCGATCTCACGGGCGCGTGCGTGTCGTGCGGGGCTGCACCTGGCACGCTTCAAGGCGTTCGTGCCGACCTCGAGGCGGACAGCGAGGTGGTTCGCGTGCGTTTCGATGCACGCCTGCTCGAAGGCTTCGATGACCTCGGTCGTGATTTCGTGCTCACCCACGGAGGCGTGGAGTTCGTCACGGTGGAGGATGCGTCATGAGGGAGGTTCGGGTTCGCTACCCCCTTGACGTCCTTCGTACCACCGTGCTTGCGCCGTACGTGGCGCTTTTTTCCGAACTCGACCTCCTCAACACGCTCGGCCGTTCGGAGGACGATACCGAGGTCACCCTGCTTGTTCGGATGCGGTTGGCGGAGGGCGTCGACGAGGCGGCGGTTGAGGGCCTCCCCAACGTGAGTCTTCAGGAAACGGTTCGCCGAGACGACTCGGACGACGGCCTCGATCTCTACGTCATCACCAGCCTTCGTCATCCTCACCTGACCTTGCCGCTTCGCCTTCCGGACGCCGCAGTGACAGGGTTCAGCCTCCGAGAAAACGGCATCTCCATCACGATTCGTGGCTCGTCCGACGGGTGCAGCACGCTCGTGACGGCCCTGCGCTTGTGGGACAACCGGTGCTCCGTCTCTGTGGGTCGCACGAGCGGTGACGAGGACCCCACCTCCGCCCTGCTCACCGAACAGCAGCGTCATGCTGCACAGCTCTCCATCAGCATGGGGTACCATGAGGTGCCCCGGCGTTGCACCTTGGCCGAAGTCGCACAGGCCGCGGGCGTCTCCACCGCGACCATGTCTGGCCACCTCCGCGAGGTCAACCGGATCGCGCACGAGCAATTGCTGGAGCGCCTTGGGGAATGAGCAACGAAGGCTTCTTGACGCGCTCGTCCGAGGGCAAACAGGTGTTGGGATGAAGGAAGTCCGAATGCGCTACCCTTCGCATGTCATCCTCGGGACGGAGTTTGCGCAGCAGGTTGAGGTGGTGCTCACGACGACGCTCATCGCCACCGTGCAACGCGATTACGTCGAGACGGTCAACACCCAAATCCTGCAGATGACCCTCGCCGCTGGGTGCACTTCGACGGACATCGATCGGGTGCCGTGGTTCGACGTGGTGGAGGTCATCGCGGAGGAAGTGGAAGGGAACCATCTGAAGGTGACCGCACTGGTGCGCAACAGCCACCATCTGAACGCCTTTGGACGGAGCATCGGCAGCGCCGTGATTGCCGTTGGCTCATCGATTGGGATCGACGGTGCGGAGATCATCATCCGCGGAACGCCGACCGGGTGCCAGGCCATGGTGGCCGGCTTTCGTGCGTGGAACGCCTCCGCGACCGTGGCAGTGGTGCACCTCAGCAACAGCACCGGTGACGCTGACGTTGGGCTGACGCCGCACCAAACGAAAGCGTTCGAGGCGGCGTGGCGACTGGGGTACTACAACCGCCCACGTGGCTGCACGCTGCACGACGTGGCCCAGGAGGTGGGTGTGTCCCGAGCCACCGTCAGCGGCCACCTCGGCTCGGTGGAAGTCGTGGCGCACGCTCGCCTCGCGGAGCGGCTCGGGCTTCGTTCCTCAGGGTCGCTTTGAAGACCCCGGGTCCCGCCCAATCACCATGGCATGGTCGGACGCTGGCAGGCCCTCGCCGAAATCCGCGCGCGACGCCGACATTGGGCGCTTCGAGGTGAAGCACCGGGACGGGCGCGCTCGGCTCGGTGTGCTGCATACGGCGCACGGGGCGGTGCAGACGCCCACCCTCCTGCCGGTCATCAACCCGAACATCCGAACCATCGAACCCCGAGAGATGTGGGACCGGTACGGCATCGAGATGCTCATCACGAACAGTTACATCATTTGGAAACACGATGATCTGAAGCACAAGGCGGTGACGGACGGCGTGCACGCGCTGTTGGATTTCCCAGGGGCCATCATGACCGATTCAGGCACCTTCCAATCCTACGTGTACGGCGACGTTGAGGTGGGTCCAGAGGAAATTGTTGCCTTTCAACGTGCCATCGGCGTCGATGTTGCGACGATGCTCGACGTGTTCAGCCGTCCAGAAATGACCGAAGAGGAACTCCAAGCGGCCGTGGAGGAAACCCTCGCCCGCGCAGGCCCAAGCGTGACGGCCGCGCAAGGGACGATGCTGAACGGTCCGGTTCAGGGCGGCCACGTGCACGCCCTGCGTCGACGCAGCGCGGAGGGGATGGGCGAGCACGGCTTCGCCATCCATCCCATTGGAGGCATCGTTCCCGTGATGGAGCAACAGCGCTACGCCGACCTTGCCCGTGTTGTGATGGGCAGCGTCCCTTACCTCCCACCGGACCGGCCCGTCCACATGTTCGGCTGCGGCCATCCGATGCTCTTCCCGATGCTCATCGCGCTGGGTGCGGACCTGTTCGATTCTGCCGCCTACGCGCTCTTTGCCCGCGATGGCCGCTTGCTGACCCCCACAGGGACGGTGCACCTCGACCGCCTTCAGGAGTGGCCGCTGCTCGTCCCGTGCGTGGTTGGATGCTCCCCGGAGGACGTCCGTCGCATGAACGACGACGATCGCACCACGTTGTTGGCGCGGTTCAACCTTGAAGTGACCCTCGGGGAACTTGCGGCGTGCCGGCAGGCCGTCCACGAAGGCCGAATTTGGGAGCGCGCTGAGCGCCGAAGCCACGCCCACCCCGCGTTGCGGGAGGCCTTCCTTTGGTTGACCACCTCCCCCGCACGAGGCAGCGCCCCAATTCCTGGCTCAGAACACCTGCTGGTCACCGACCGGGACGCGGCCCGTGACACGTCGCCCGCACGAGGTGAGTGGGAACCGTCGTGGGATTGGATCGTTGAAGCCCAAACGACCCCCGGTGCCGGCGCCGTGCTGTGGGCCGGCGAGGACACCTTCGTCCGGCCTCAGGTCGTGGCGGCCCGTCGCCGCCTTCACGCGGCGTGGAGGCCCCGTACCTCGGAGGGCCCCGTGCTGATCGTGTACGGCGCCTCGGCCCCATGGCGCGACCGCGTTGGTCGGCAGGTTGAGCGAGCACTTGCTGCCCACCCCGACCTTGAGGTGCTTGTGCTGTCGCCCTTGGGGTTGGTCCCTTGGGCGCTTGAGGACATGCAGCCCTTTGCGCATGTGGAATCCCCCGCCTGGCTCTGGGCCCGCCCCCTCGACCCGGCTTGGGTCCGGCGGGAGTTGGAGCGACTCCATCTTGGAGGACGTGCCTTTGCTGGCCTCAACCTTCGCACGGGAGAGGTCGGCGAAGCGGTGGACGACGCCTTGGCCGACCTCGGTCTCGGCCCACGTGCAGCACACGATGCGGAAGGCTTGGCGGACGCAGCGTCGGCCATCTTGGTCGAGCAAGCACGGTCGAAGGCCATGCTGGAACTGAACTTCGATCGCGCCACGGCCGAGGCCTTCGTCGACCGTCCGACCTTTGTCATGAGCAGCACGGGACGGATCCGCAACGTCCTCGATGCGGATGGCCGACACATCCTCTCCCCTCGCCTGACCGACGGTGGGCTGTCCCTGACCGACGAAGGGGCCCGGCGTGTGCACGGCCTTTGCGCCCCCGGGGAGCGAGGTCCACCGGTCGTCACCGTCCCCGACGACGCCGTGCCTTTTGTCGGGGCAGGCCGTAACGTCATCCACGGTTTCCTGACCGGTGTGGACGGCACCCTCGTCCCGGGCCGGACGTGCCTCGTGGTCGACCCAAGCGGCGCGTTGGTCGCGCATGGCGTGGCCCGCTGCACATCACGGGAGGCCATGGCTTTCAGCAAAGGCATCGCTGTCCGTGTTCGCGGCGGCCTTCGCTCCTCATGAAGGCGCTTTGCGCTCCCGTCCTGTGGTGGACTTCAAGGGCCGCCGCATGCGCCCTCACGGCGTGACGGACGTTCGCCCTGCTGTCGTGGACACCTCCGGCCTGACGAAGGCCTACGGTTCCCACGTTGCGCTGGACGGGCTCGACCTTCGCATCGAAGCGGGAGCGACCGGGCTGCTCGGTGCCAACGGTGCGGGGAAATCGACGCTTCTCAAAACCCTCCTTGGTCTCGTTCAGGTGAGTTCTGGGGAAGGCAAGGTCCTCGGCCTCGACATCCGCACCGACGGGCCGAGCATTCGACAGCGGATCGGGTACATGCCCGAATACGAGGCCTTGGACCCACGGATGGACGGCATCCACCAGGTGCGGTACGCTGGTGAACTGCTCGGCATGAACCCCACCGTGGCGATGGGAAGAGCGCACCAAGCCCTGGAGTACGTTGGGCTCGGCGAGCAGCGTTACCGCCCGATCAGCAGTTACTCCACCGGGATGCGCCAAGCGACGAAACTGGCGTGTGCCATCATCCACGACCCCGAACTCATCATCGCCGACGAGCCGTCCAACGGACTGGACGCCGCATCACGGGACTTCATGCTCCAAACCCTGGACACCACCGTTCGCCACGGGCAGCGCAGCGTCCTGATGGCAAGCCATCTCATGGACGACGTTGAACAGGTCTGCGAACGCATCGTGCTCCTGCACAAGGGCCGATTGGTGGCGCAGGGTCGAATTGAGGACTTGAAGGCGATCGACCGTGAATACGAGGTCCACGTCTGGGGGGCCGCCGATGCCATGGCCACCGGCTTGACCGATCGCGGCCTTCACGTGCGCCGGGAGGGGCGGATCATGCGCGTGGCGCAGGAGCGGGACGGCATCCCGACGGAAATCCTCGAAGTGGCGGCCGAAACGGGGGCGCAAGTTCGTCGACTCCACATGTACGAAGCCTCCTTGGAAGACCTCTTCATCGCCATCATGGAACGCCTCGGCCACGACGTCAAGTCGAGTGAGGACCTCTACGCGAACGCGCCGAAGGGAGGTGCTGGGCCTGCCTGAGGTTGCTGACACCGGCACGGAGGCAGCGGACGAGGTCCGTTTCGACGAGGCGTCGCCGGTCACGGGTGCATCGCGCATCGAGGCCGCGTGGTCGGCGCAGGACGACGGATCCGCAAGCGTGGCCGGGGCAGACGACGCCTCAGGGCACGTCTTCACCCAAACCTACCTGCCGTGGAGCGGCACGCTCAACCCGCGGTGGGCGAGGAACTGGGCCGTCTACCGCCACCACCTCGCAGGGCTTGTTCGAAGCGGGCACCGGCCGTGGCCGGTGCTCGTGCGCCTCTACCTGCTGCTGGTGCTCATCGGCGCGGCCGCTGACATGTTCCCCATCCTCCTCTCGTCCATCCTCGGTGACGGCGCGTCGATCGTCAGCGTGTTCGGCGTCAGCAGGAATTCGCTGTACGCGCACGTGCTGGGCTTCTTCCCCCGCAACATCCTGTACTATCCCGTGGTGACGGCGCTCATCGTGGGCACGATGATCTCCGAGGACCGCCTGAACGGGACCTCCGCCCTGTACTTCAGCCGGCCAATCTCGCGGCTCGATTACGTGGTGATGAAGTACCTCGCCGCGGCCTCGGTGCTCGGGTTGCTGTGCATTGGAACCCTCCTGCTGTTCTACTTCGCCGAGGTGTTGGCGATGGGTCGTGGCTGGGCCTGGGTTGTCGACACCTTTCCCCTCCTGATGGCGGCCGTTGCGGCCGGGGGCCTGCTGGTCGTCACCTATACCTCGCTGGGGCTGGGGCTGTCCAGCGTGTCCACGAACGGCTACTTTCCCGCCATCGGGTTGCTGGCCCTCGTGCTTGGCACGAAATCGCTCGCCGAAATCGTTGGGCTGCTTTTCGAGCAGGACGTGCTGTACCTCTTCTCGCCGTACGACGCCTTGGCGAACGTTGGCCAGCACCTGCTCGGCATTGAGTCAAACTACGACCTCCCGTGGACGTGGTCGTTGGTCTCGGTTGTCGCGATGAACGCCGTGGCCTTGTACGTCCTTGCCGGGCGCGTCGCCTCCATGGAGGTGACCCGTGAATGATGCCCGACCTGACGCAGGTGGGGCCCGCTGTGGACCCAGCAGCGCCCGTACCTGTGGACAGCAAAGTGCCCGCCGTGGTTTTTGACCACGTGTCGAAAACCTACGGGCGCATCCATGCCCTGAGCAACATCAACCTCGCCATCTCCGGCGGCGTTACCGGCATTCTTGGGCTGAACGGCGCCGGGAAGTCCACGCTGTTCAACCTCCTCATGGGGCGCTGCCGGCCATCAAGCGGCGAGGTGCGGCTCTTCGGCATCGACCCGTGGAAGGACCCGAGCCCCTACGCACGGGTGGGCTTCGTTCCCGAATCGGAGAAGCTGCACGACTGGATGACGGCGGGGGATTTTGTCGCGACCTTCGCCCGCCTGCACGGCCTTGGCCGTGAGCAGGCGCAAGCGGAAGCCGAGCGGGTGCTGACCTTTGTCGGCCTGCAGGAGAACATCCACTCCGAAATTGGGCGCTTCTCAAAGGGGATGCGTCAACGCGTGAAGATCGCGCACGCCCTTGTCAACGACCCCGACCTCATCGTGCTCGACGAGCCGCTCACGGGGTGCGACCCCTTGGCACGAACGACGATCATGAACGTCGTCCGTGAACTCGGTCGGATTGGACGAACCGTCCTCGTGAGCAGCCATATCCTGCACGAAATCGAGCGCATCACCGAACAGATCGTGCTGCTTCACCACGGGCAGGTGCTGGCCCTGGGTAACGTGCACGGCATTCGCGCCCGCCTCGACCGCATCCCCCACCGCATCCTCATCCATACCGACGAGGCCAACCGCCTTGCGAAAACGACCCTCGACCTCGAGCACGTGCACGGCGTGCTCCTCCCCGGGGAGGGCATGGTGGAGATTTTGACCCACGACCTTGGCGCGGTGCACAGCGCCCTGCCCTCCTTGCTGGTGCAGGGTGGCTTCAACGTGCATCGCATCGACAACCCTGACGACGACCTTGAGTCGATCATCGGGCACCTCGTTGGCGGAGGTGGCGCGTGATGGCAGACGAGGCGACGAAGGCCTGGGCGGCCCTCGATCGGAAGGCCACGGCCGTCGCCGAATTCACCCTTCGTCAGTACCGGACCCGGCTGTCAACCTGGGTGGTCCTGGGCTGTGTGACCGTGGCCTTGGGCACGATCCTGCTGTTCTACCTTCAGGCCATGAGCGAAGAGGTGCTGGCGGTGGACAACGACGGCGATGCTTCGGACCCGGATGGGGACGGCTACCCGACGGGTCAGGAGGTGTCGTTGGGCACGGACCCGTACTTTGCGCTGGACCATCCGGGCAATTTCGATCCTCCCGTGGCGCCTGACCCGCCGGAACGATGGATCGACGAAGACGGACCTTCGTTTTCCAACGCCATCGTCCTTGACGGCAGCACCACCTTCGGTGTGGACGACGACGGCGACTGCACCGGGGCGGACGTGCCGGAGCGCAGCAAGGACAGCAACGGGAACGGCGAGGCCTGCGACATCGTGCTTCGCACGACGTACTCCGGAGCGTCCTACATGCTGAGCGACGGAGCGGTTGACGAGGACCCATCGGAAGCGGACCTCCTTCCGGAGGTGACGCACCGTGCTTTCCTGCTTGGCTACGGCAAGTTGGGGGTGGTGTTCATCGTGGGCATCTTCGTTCCCCTCTTCCTCGCGTCTGGCTTGATCCGAACGGAAATCTCATCGGGGACCATGCATTACATGCTGGCGAAGCCCATCGCCCGCGGCGAAGTGCTGCTCTACCGCATGCTGGGCTACCTCACGCTGGTGTGGCCGGTCAGCGCCGCCTTGGTGCTCCTTTCCGCCGTGGTCACGGGCCTGGCCGCGCCGGGAGACGGTTGGCTGCGCGTCTCCGACCTCGGCCTGTGGCTCGCGATTTTGCTTGCCACGTGGCTTGCGCTGCTCGTGTACGGGATGCTCTTCATGACCTTGGGCGTCATGTGGCGGTTTGGCATCGTCCTCGCCCTCCCCTTCGCTGCATGGGAGTTTGGCATGGCCTTCCTCTCGATGGGCCTGCCCTCCTCGCCGTTGCTTCGCGTGTCGGTCATCGGGTGGTGCCTTTCCATCATCGACGCCGCGACGAGGCTCGTGTGGAAGGACCACGACCTCTTCGTTG
>JAYPDK010000009.1:37643-43628 GCA_038125145.1 Candidatus Poseidoniaceae archaeon | reverse complement strand
GCTCGAGCCCCTCCTTTCCGACGAGATGCTGGAAGACATTCACTCGGTTGGCCTGAAGCACATCCACATGGACCACAAGGTGTTCGGGATGGTGACGTCCAACATCCGATTCCGTGAACGGGATGTCCTCTCCCGGTACCTTCGGGCGATGTCGGAGCGCATCGGCCGACCTGTGTCCGACAACAAACCCATCATTGACGGTGCTTTGCTTGACGGCTCACGTATCAACATCATTTTCTCGGACGACGTTTCCATGCTTGGGCCGTCCTTCACCATCCGAAAGTTCGCCGAGGAGACCATCTCGATCACCCAACTCATCAACTGGGGCACCATGAGCGCCCAAGTCGCTGCGTACGTCTGGGTGTGCCTCGAATACGGCATGTCGTTGCTTGTGTCCGGTGAGACCGCGTCCGGGAAGACCACGACCCTGAACGCGATCCTTCCCTTCATCGACCACAACGTGAAGATTTACTCTGCAGAAGACACGCCCGAAGTGAAGGTGCGTCACAAGATTTGGCAGCGCCTCGTCACCCGAGACTCGAAGAACGAAGATTCACGCGTTGAAATGTTTGACCTGCTGAAGGCCGCGTTGCGTAGCCGTCCCCGGTACATCATCATCGGTGAAATCCGTGGTGTGGAAGGGGCTACGGCCTTCCAGGCCATGCAGACGGGCCACCCCGTGATCGCCACTTTCCACGCTTCGTCCATCGTCAAAATGATTCAGCGGTTTACGGGTGACCCGATCAACGTCCCGATCCGCTTCTTCGACAACCTGAACTTCGCGCTCTTCCAAGAGGTCGTCGAAGCACCTGGCGGCGGCATCGCCCGCCGCATCACGGGTGTGGACGAAGTGATTGGCTACAACAAGCACAGCGACGGTGTTCTTACCCGAGGCATGTTCGAATGGGACCCGGTCAAGGACAAGCACTACTTCCGTGGGATGTTCCAATCCCACCTCCTCGAAAACAAAATCGCCGCCATGGCCGGTTTCGCCAACAAGCGCGACATCTACGACGAACTGCAGCGGCGCACCCAAGCGATTCAGGACATGGCCGACAAGGGACTGACGCACTACGACGACGTCTTCGACCTCCTCGACATCTACTACCAATCGGGATGGGACGCGTTCAGGTCGGCGATCAACACCTGGGTCAGCGTGAACGACCGCTGAGGAGGGGCGGACGATGGAGCGAATGCCCCTCTGGCACATTGCGCTTCGGCGCATCGAGATGCCGTTTCCACGGTACCTCGCCTTGTACGTCGGTGGCGCGGCCTTCGGTGGCCTCATCGCGGCGCTGGTGCTCATTTTTTCCACCGGGGGCTTCGCTGAGGGGGCCCTCTTCTCTGGCGTTGCTGGCGTCTTCCTGCTGCTCATTCTTCCGCTCATCATGGCTGCGGCCATGACGGCCTACCCGCTCCTTGAGGTCCAACGGGCCGCGAACCGCATTGAGAAGGAGATGCACATGTTCATCACGCGGATGGGCATTTTGTCCCTGGGTGAAGTTGGTGCCCAGTCGATGTTCGACATCTTGAAGCAGATGCGTGACTACGGTGAATTGGCCACGGAAGTCAAGCGCATCGAGACCCTTGTGGACAAGTGGCACACCGCGCTTCCCGAAGCGGCCCGCATCGTGTCCCAGCAGTCACCGTCGCCCCTTTGGTCCGATTTCCTCGACCGAATGGCCTTCTCCATCGAAGCGGGTCAACCCATCGACGAATTCATGCGGGCCGAACAGGAGACGGTGGCTGAACAATACAGCACGCTCTACGACACGCGCCTCGAAAGCGTCGATACGATGCAGGAGATCTACGTCTCGCTCATCACAGCAGGGCTGTTCGGCCTTGTGATTGCCGGCATTCACCTCGTGCTGTTCGAGGTCGGCTCCGATTCGGACACCCCGATTGAGGTCGCCAGCCGGCTGCGCTTCCTGCTGCTCGCCTCCTTCCTGTTTATCGTCGTCAACATGGGCGGTGTCTTCGCCTTCCGAGCCACCATCCCCGACGATGCCACCTTCGCCCGTGACGAATTGGAAACGCCCTTCCGGACCAACTTCACCCGTGCCTTGGTGGCCGCGGCCGTCGTGACGCTCTTCCTTCTGGCGATCACTGGTTTCGTCGTCACGATTTTTTGGGAAAGCATCGCTTCGTCGTGGGACAAGTGGGGGCTGCTCATCGTTGCCGTTCCCCTCACGCCAATGCTCGTCCCGTCCTCGTTGGTGATGCGGGAGGAGCGCCTCGTGCTTCGCCGCGACGAGACCTACCCCGATTTCATCCGCGCCCTTGGCGGAACCGCACAGGCACGTTCCGCAGAACCCTCGGCGACAATCAAGGCCCTCCGCGGCATCGATTTCGGTCAACTCGACGCGTCCATTGACCGGCTTGAAAAGCGCCTCTCGACGAGGATCAACTCCGACCGGGCGTGGGATTACTTCAACGCTGACACGAACTCTGCGGTCATTTCCCGCTACACCCGCATCTACATCGAAGGATCGCAGTCTTCGGGTCAGCCCGCCCAAACCGCAGAAATGGTGTCCCGTTCGGTGGGCAACCTGCTCTCGCTCCGCAACCGAAGGGCGCTCAGCGCCAGCACGATGTGGGGGGTCGCCATCGGGTTGCTCATCTCGAGCGTGACCTCGCTCAACGTCACGATCGCCATCGTCCTGCAACTCGGTGAGTCGGTGGCGGGTGTGGCGTCCGGGCTTGCGGACAACGCCGATGCTGGCCAGTTGGCCGAATTTGGAGCCGGCATCGCCCTGCCATTGTTGTCCGATTCAAGTTCGGTGGACGACAACATTCGCATGTTCAAGGTCATCGTCTCGATTCTGATCCTGTCTCAGGTGGCCGCCCTGTCCCTCATCGGTACCCGGCTTCGCGGCGGTGGGCTGACCAGCGCCCTCGGTCAGGCGATCCAATTGCTCTGGGTGGCGGGCCTCGCCTCGTTGTTTACGGCGATCGTGCTTGAACGAGCCACGTCCGTGTTTGGCATCTGACATCAGCGCCGACGCGACGCGTCGTTCATGCGACGTTCCTCGTCAATGCGCTTCTTTGTCGCGGCCCATGAGCAGATCGGACATGCTGCCAACTCATGCCAGCGTGCGGGGCAATGTTCCCGCCCGAAGAAGATGATTTGCAGGTGCAGGTCGTTCCAGGACGCCTTCGGAAAGATGGCCTTCAGGTCGCGTTCCGTGCGTTCCACGGTCGTGCCCTTCGACAGCCCCCACCGAGCGGCCAAACGGTGGATGTGGGTGTCGACGGGGAAGGCGGGCACGCCGAAGGACTGTGCCATGACCACGCTTGCGGTTTTGTGGCCGACCCCGGGGAGGTCCTCAAGCGCCTCCATCGAGGGAGGGACCTCACCTCCGTGCCGTTCAAGGAGCAGTTCAGAGAGCCTGCGGATGTTCTTCGCTTTCGTCGGCGCGAGTCCGACGAAGCGGATGCAGGCTTGGATCTCGTCGACCGGCATGGCCGCCATGCTGGCGGCATCTGGGGCACGCTCGAAGAGCGCGGGCGTCACTTCGTTCACCTTGAGGTCGGTCGTTTGGGCGGACATCAGCACCGCCACGAGGAGTTGGAAGGGGGACGCATGGTCGAGCGGTACGGGTGGGTCAGGATACATCTCGGCGAGCATGCGTTGGATGCGCTGCGCCTTCTCCGTCCTTCGCATGGCGGAGGGGAGGGGGCGCATCGGATGAGGTTTCGTTTCCCGAAAACCCGTTGTTCAGCGTCGGCCGGTCATTTAAATACGGGTCGCCGCAGCATCGGGGCATGACCACCGATGAAGAGCGCCTGACCGTCGTCAACGTCGTCGCAAGCACCCGCGTGGCCGAGGAACTCGACCTCCCGGACATCGCGATCCAACTCAACTGCGAATACGAACCAGAACAGTTCCCCGGCGTCGTCTACCGCGTCGTTGACCCCAAGTTGGCCATCCTCATGTTCCGCTCCGGTCGGGCGGTGTGCACCGGTGGCAAGGACGAGCAGAACATCCACACCGGCATCGAATTGATGATCAAGGACCTCCGTGCAGCAGGCATCACCACCTGGGACATCGAGGACGTGGAAATCGAAGTTCAGAACATGGTCGCCACCTACGCCCTCCATTACCCCGAGGACTACGATGGGACGGACAAGTTCACGGGAGAGCCCCTCGCGGACGCCCCCCGCAAGCTGAACCTCAACAACCTCACCTTCCACCTCCCCTTCGACAAGGTGGAGTACGAGCCCGAGCAATTCCCCGGCCTCATTTACCGCCTCGATTACCCCAAGGTCGTGTGCCTCATCTTCGGCAGCGGCAAGATGGTCATCACCGGAGCACGTCACAAGTCTGAGATCCTCGAAGCCGTCGAGATCATCAAGGACGAGTTGGCCGACCTCCTTTGAGCCAAATGCAGCGCAACCTGCTCCTCGGGCGTCTCGTCTACGCCCTCCACGTGTTCGTTTTTCTGTACGGGCTGTTCGGTTGGCTGCTCCGTGAATGGCTTCTGCTCCACCTCTGCTTCCTCATTGGCCTCCGCGTGCACTGGCACCTGTCCGATGCGTGCATCCTCACGGTGTGGGAACGACGTTTGCTTGGTGACACGGCGGAACCCGACCGGCACTTCACACGGGACCTGCTGCGTCGACTTGGCTTCCGCGACCTGAGTGTGGACGGCGCGTGGAAGGTCCTTGACGGGGCGGTCACGTGGATCATGGCTCTGGACATTGTGGTGCTGCTCGTCGGGTGGCCGTGAGCGCTGCATTAAGGGGGAGCGGCTGCATCGCATGCCGATGGAGACCCGGCGCTTCGCGGCGGTTGGCTTGCTGCTGCTCTTCGTGCTCGCCCCGTTGGGCCCCACGGTGCAGGTCGAGTTGCCGGAGCCTCTCGTGTCGGCCCGCAGCGGAGGCGCACCGGCCGTGGACGAGGTGCCCACATGGCGGGTTGGGGACACCTGGGTGTACGAAACCGGCTTCGACGTGGCGAACTTGATCGCCAACGCTGGCGTTTCAGCAAGCGTCAGCACCTTGGAAGGGGACACGACGATGGAGGTCGCTTCTGTTGGCCTCATGACGATGAACGACGCGAGCGGAACCAGCGTGGTGGGCTACACCATGGACATCGATGGGGCCTTCACCTCCGGCAACAGTGGAGCAACGCTCCAAGGCACCTCCGGGCGCCTCGACATCACCTACACGGGGAGGGACACGGTTCGCGCGTCGGACATGGCGATGATCACCTCCGAATTCGACCTCTTGGTCGAATTCGCACCCTTCAACATCGGTTGGCTCGCGTTCGAACTTGCGGACTTGACCTTCACCACCACCTACGACCCCCCGCAGGAATCCCGTGACCATCCCGTCCGAACGGGCGACAACTGGTCGCAAACCTACACGGCGGAGACCACGGTCACGGGTACCTCGGATTACTTCGACCCCTCGGATTTCGACACGACGACCGAGGAAAACACGACATGGGCCGTCACTGGAAGCGGGACGCCCACCGCCCAGGACGGGTTCAGCGTCGCCTACGGCGGCTGTGGCGATGCATGGAAAATCAACCGCTGGAACAGCACAGGCGCGGACCTTGGATTCGAATGGTATTGCCCAGCGGTGCGTGGTCCTGCGTGGATCCGCGTCCAACAAGCAGCAGGGTTCCAGATCGATTGGACGCTCAAAACCTACGAACCCACTTCCTCCTACGGCGTGGTCGCCGACGGCGACCCCGGTGAGCGCTGCACGGACTTGGCCTTGAGCGCCCCCTTCCCTGCGTACCTTCCGAACAGCACCGTTGACCTCACGGTGGAGTACGTCGTCACGCCTGCTGCGTATGCCGCATGCAGCAGTGCGGACATTGCCCGGTATCCTTCGGCGTACACCGAGTACCTTGCAGGCAACGATATTGGCTCCATGACCTTCCAAATGTCCTCCTCCGCAGGCAGCACGGAAAGCCGGTGGCCGGGCGTGAACTGCTGCACCTTTACCGTGCCTTCCACGACCGACGGCACGCCA
>JAYPDK010000009.1:15656-37543 GCA_038125145.1 Candidatus Poseidoniaceae archaeon | reverse complement strand
CGATGGGACGGTGGTTCAACGAACCTGTCACCAAGCATGGCGTACCCGCCGATCGGTGGCTATGGCCAAACCTCGCTCACGCTGACCGTGCCCTTGACCAGCGACGACCGAGCCGCAGCGGATCCAGCCGTGGTGGTTGAGGTCGATGCTGCTTCTGTTGGGGCCACCGACGCCAACACCTCGAACGACGTTGCTCGGATTCCTGTCTTTGTTGGGACCCTACCCACGGCCAGCCTGTCCATCGATCCAAACAAGAAAACGGGGGAACCGGTGTTGCTCGACGCCTCCGGTAGCGTGGACGACGACGGCGGAACCGTCGCCTGCTTGTTCGACATTGAGACGCCAGAGGGCATGATGTTTGATGTTGAAGCCGAAGGATGCTTCCTCGAATACGTCTGGGACGACGATGGTGCGTGGGACGTGACCGTGAAGGTGCTGGACGAAGAAGGCGACACGGCGATGTTGACGTCCTCGGCGGTCATCTTGAACCGGCCTCCACAAGTGAACATCTCGTCCTCGACCTCCGTCGTGGCCCGTTCAAGCGTCACGGTCCTCGTGACGGACGCCAACGACCCCGACACCGTCTCGCCACCCGCCTTGGCCATCACCTACGCCTGGTCCGGTGTCCGCTGCGACGAAGGCGGCGCCACAGACCAGTGCACCTTTGCCCCCGAAGACGAAGGCGTCACCACGGTTCTTCTCACTGCGACCGATGACGATGGAGCAACGACGAACGTCAGCGTCGATGTGTTGGCCACCAACCTCGCGCCCTCGCTGGACCCTGTTCGGTTCATCATGAACGGCACGGAAGTGCCTCCGGAGGACGGGTGGGTGCTGGACGAGGACCAAGCGGTCAACCTCATGGTCGCGGTGGACGACACCCCGAGTGACCTCTCCCAACTTGGAGTCAACTGGGACCTCTCCGACCGGATGGACGGATTCACACAAGGCACCGTCGGTCCAATCTCCAACGTTCAGGTCAGTTGGCCCATCGCCGGCGTGCACCGCGTTGAAGTGGAGGCGGTGGACAACGACGGCGTTCGGTCCACCCCTCGTTACGTCGACATCACGGTTCGTAACGTCGCACCAACCATCACCGGACTGGACCCGACCGTTGCGGTGTACGAGGACGACCTGCTCAGCCTCAACGTCAAGGTGGACGACACCGCGTCCGACCTGCTGAACCTTACCGTCTGCTGGGACCTCGATGCCCTTGTGGACGTGGACGACGACGGCGATGGAAGGAACGATTGCGACGTGGAGGGCGTGAGCCTCGAGCACGTGTGGGCCGCTCAAGGCACGCACACGGTCACCGCCACCGTCACGGACGACGATGGGGCCTTCGATCGCATCAGTACGAACGTCACGGTGGTGAACCTTCGCCCAACCGCGGTAATCACCGCCTCCGTGAACGTCAGTGAACTCGTCGAGGGCGACGGCCTGAACTTGTCGAGCAGCGCCTCCTTGGACACGCCGTCGGACCTGCCGAGCCTCCGCTCGACGTGGGACCTTCCGTTGGCCCTTGGAAGCACGCCGGTCGAGGGAGAGACCGTCGTCCTGACCTCGCTTCCCGCCGGAACTTGGCTGGTGAACCTCACCGTGGTGGACGACAACGGGGCCTCGCACATGGTCAGCCTCAGTTTGACCGTCGCCGAAGCACCACCTGGCAACGTGTTCCAGCGTGCTGCGGAATCGATCGGGGTAGGGCAGAACCTGATCATCGGCGCGTTGCTCCTGCTGATTGGTGGATTGGGGGCTACGCTGCTCTTCGGTGGCCGCTCCCCTTCACCAACCGTCGACAAGGGCACGTCGATGTGGGAGACGGCCCCTCCGCAGGACCCCTATGTGGCGGCGTTTACCTCGCTGCCTGCCGCGCAACCCGCGCCGCCCACCGACCCGGACCTCACCCCGTTCCTCGAGGCTGGCGCTGCTCCAGCACCTGCCCCAGCACTCCAACCGGAAGCAAGCCTGATTCCCTCCCCCGCTCCGGCAACGGCGGGTCCACCGCTTCCCGCCAGCGGTCTGCCGCCAGGTTGGAGCATGGAGCAATGGGCGTTCTACGGCGAGCGTTGGCTTGAGGCGAACGCGCCTCCGACGCCAACAATGGCGCAACAAGATTTGGCTGGATTGCTGGACGATCTCGGACTCTGAGGTGCTTCGTGTGGCGGGAGGGTTCTGGCAATTTTTTGGCCTTGACCCGTCGGAGCGTGCCTCCTCCCCTGCCTTCCAATCCCCCCCAGCGGTCGTGCCCGAAGCACCGCCGTCTCCCGAGGCCTTGCCTGAACCTGGTCCGTGGCGGGGCGAGGAGACGCACGAAGGCCACCGCTTCATCGACCTTGGTCGAGGGCACATCACACCGCGCCCACAGGCGCGGCGTGCAGTCCGCTACCTTGCCCCTGACCCGACAGGTCGCCTCCCCCTCGAGCGGATGATGGCCTGTATTCAAGCCGGAGATTGCCTCTTCATTGACCTCACGGGCCTTGTGCACATGCAGGCGCATCAAGACGCGTTGCGCAGCGAGTTGCGTCGCTTGGGGCAGACCACTGGCGTCGGGGCATGGGCCCTCGACAGCGACGACCTGCTGTTCCTTGTGCCCGGTGCAGAGGTCATGATGGACACGAGCAAGCACCTTCTCGGGCGCCCCATGCGTGCCTTGCTTCCTTCGTCATGAGGCCATGGCCATGAGCGCGCTGACGGTGCTGTCCGGCAGCCCGAGCACGGTGCTCGGCGCACCATCAACGACGGTCGAGTGCGGCGCCATGGCGCCCTCAAGGTCGTAACCTCCGGCCTTTCCTCGCCACGATCCAGACGTCACAAGTTCGGAAAGGACGTCGTCGCTGAACCCATTCAGTTCGACCACCGCCGATGCCGTCTGGAAGGTCCACGTGCCGGCGACACGGATGCCCGCAGCACTCCATACACGGTGCCGCCTTCCTCGCAACCGAAGAAGCATGGCCAACGCAGCGGCTTCGTCGCTCGGCTGCCCGAGGCCTTGCATGGGGTCGTCCGGGTCAGCCAGCATGGTATCGGCGACAACGACAACGCTTCCTGGATGCTCCGACCCTACAGCAGATGCCTTCGCGTTGGCAATGGCCAAAACCTGTGTTTCCACCGTTCCCTCCACGCGGTGCTCTTCAGCGTCTGTGGGTGCGGCCACGACGTTGAAGCCGAGGTCTGTCAAGACCTGGCGACGACGTGCTGACGCCGAAGCGAGCACGATGCGCATGCCTCGCCCTCAAGCGCGGTCGGTGATCGAGAAGCGCTGTTCGTCTTTTTTCCACCAGAAGGGACGGTATCCGAGCAGGTGGTCGGTGTGGCGCATTTTGACAATGCCCAGCTTTCGACGGACCTCGTCGTCGTGGCGGTCCATGACGAGGTGCATCACCGTGTCCGAGAGGTAATCTTCCACACCGTATTCTCCGAACTGCTTGTGGTCTTCACCCGTCATTTCGCAAATGAAGAAGGAGGTCAATCCGAGCCGGCGAACGGCTTCGAAGAGCCGGAAAATTTCGTCGCGAGGATTTTCCATTTTCGTCAGGGTGAAGAAGGCCCCAAGGGAGTCAAACACGAGGATTTCGAATCCGATGGATTTCCTGTAGTTGGTCAACTGTGAAATCAACTGACCCATCCAGTCCACCCTGTTCCCCATGCCTTGTTCGTCCAGTTGGACACGAAGGTCGGCGAGGTCAATGATCGCAATGCGGTTGCGAACCCTGGGGTCTTCGATGTTCATGCCCATGTTGGCCATGTGCTGCCGCAAGGAGTCCTTCCCTTGCTCAAGGGTCACGTAAATCCCTGAGGTTTCTCCGTACAGCACTGCATTGTACAGCATCGAAAAGGTCAGGCTGGACTTCATGGCACCGCTGGCCCCAGCCACGATGGCAATGTGCTCCTTTGGGATGCCACCCTGCATGTTTTCGTCGAGGCCCTCGATGTGGGTGGGGATGCGTTCGATGGACATGCGGTCACCGACCTCAGGAGGCCGTCACGCTTGATGAATCTGCCTCAGCGATTCGGTCATTCAACCGTGACGGACTTCGCAAGGTTTCGCGGCCTGTCCACGTCGAGTCCGAGGCTCAAGGCTGTGTGGTACGCAATCAACTGGGTTGGAAGAACGGTGAGCAGCGGCGAGCAGTACGGGTGGGTCCGTGGCACCTCGATGACCACGTCGCCCTGCTCGGCGATGTCGTCCCCCTTGGTGCAAATGAGGACGATGCGTGCACCCCTTGCTCGGCATTCGTGGATGGCTGAGGACACTTTCTCTTTGACCTCGTCGTCTGGAGCGATCACGATCACCGGACTTCCTTCCTCAAGCAGGGCAATCGGTCCGTGTTTCATCTCCCCGGCGGGGTAGGCGAGGCAAGGGACGTAGGCCAATTCCATCAGTTTGAGCGCCCCTTCCCGCGCGACGCTCGCGGAGAGGTCACGCCCGAGGAAGAGCACGGACGACGCGTGCTTCACCATCTCGACCGCGTCCATGATTGGACCTTGGTCCGCAAGGTAGTCCTCGATCAGGTCTGGTATCTCGCGCAATCCTCGAAGCACCTGTTTCGCTTCCGCAGGAGGCAAGCCGCGCGTGCGGCCAATCTGAACGGCGAAGATGGTGAGTGCAGCCACCATGTTGGAGAAGGCCTTCGTCGAGGCGACCGCCTGCTCTGGACCAGAGTGGATGTACACGCCTTGGCCGCAGAGCCTTGCGATGCTCGAACCGACCACGTTCACCACGCCGTGCACCTCACCGCCTTTGAGTTGGATTTCCTTGATGGCGGCCAGCGTGTCCATCGTCTCACCGGATTGGGAGACGGCGAAATGGAGTGCACGTGGGTTCACCACGGGGTCTTGGTATCGAAACTCGCTCGCCACGTGGGTGACGGCAGGAAGGCGGGCGAGCCGTTCAATCAGTTGCTGACCAATCAAGGCGGCGTGCATCGCCGTCCCGCACCCCAGCAAGCGGACGTGCGGCACTTCGGTGAGGGCTTTTGGACTGAGATGAAGACCACCAAGCCGGCCGTTGCCGCTTCTGAGGTCGATGCGTCCTGAGATGCAGTGGCGCAAGGCCTCCGGTTGCTCGTGGATTTCTTTGATCATGAAATGCGGGAAGTCGCCGAGTTCAGCCTCCCCCCACGCCTCTTCCATCACGATGGCCGTGGTGTTGCTGGCGCCGCCCGTCAGCCGTTCAACACGGAACCCGCTCTCGTCCGCGATGGCCAAATCCCCGTCTTCGAGGATCACGACGCGGTTCGTGTGCTCGCTCAGTGGTTGCGGGTCGGAACTGAAAATCACGCCATGTGCTGACTCGCCGATGGCCATGGGGCTCCCGTTTCGCGCACAGACCACAGCGTCGTGATCAAGGAACGCAGCGCAGACACCCCACGTGCCCCGAAGCCCGTTCAGGGCCTTCCGCATCGCTTCCAACGGTTCGAGGCCGTCATTGATGGCCGCCTCAAGACGGTGGGCGATGACCTCACTGTCCGTTTCTGAGGTGAAGGTCGCCCCGGACCGTTCAAGGTCGCGTCGAACAGCGCCTGCGTTTTCGATGATTCCGTTGTGTACGATGGCCACACGCTGGTGTGGGCCGAGGTGGGGGTGGGCGTTCTCGTCCGTCACGCCTCCGTGGGTGGCCCAGCGCGTGTGCGCAATGCCAAGGTTGCCCTGAATTTCGGCCGGTAGGCTGTCGACCAGGCCTTGCACCCTCCCGATCTGTTTCCAAACGTGCATGCCGCCGTTGCGAATGGCCAGTCCCGCGCTGTCGTATCCACGGTACTCAAGCCGACGAAGCCCTCCAAGCAGGACAGGCGCAGCACGCTTCTGACCACGGTAGCCCATGATGCCGCACATGCTCAGACCTCCACGCGCTCCCCGCAGAGTGGGCAAGGGAGGTGGCGCAGCATCAGGTCACGGACCGTGAACGAGGCGGCACACGAGGGGCACACGGCCTGCTTGGCAGGGGCAGGGAGGGGGGGCAAGGACGGGAGGGGAGGGAGGCCAGGTTGCTGTGGGGGCGCGGGCAGCGGAGGGAGGGCAACCGCGGCCGTCCCGGCACGTGCGGTGGGGTTGGGCGACGCCTCGACGGTCCCCATGGCTCGCCGTCGCCTTCGTTCCTGGCGCTCGTTGACTGGCTCAGGACGTTGCGGCTCATCGTCCTCGTCAAGGACGATGGCCTCGGGCTCGTCAAGCACCACCTCTGGCTCAGGGTCGAGGACAAGTTCGGGCTCGACATCGACCTCGGGGGTCACCATCAGCATCAGGTCGTCGTCTGCGTGGGATGGTGGCTCGTCGTCCTCCTTTCGTGAACGCGCACCAAGGGTGGCGGTGACGACAATCGCCACGGCCAATCCGGCCAGCAGCAGACCGACCCCGGCCAAGATGACGATCTGCATGTCATCGTCGCCGGGAAGCGGTGCCAGCAGGCTTGCCAACCACCCGTCGGTGGACGTACCGCCGCTGTTCGTTTCAAGGCTGGCGAGTTCGTGCAGGTCAAGCAGGCCGGTGGTGGTTGTGAGTCCGATGAGGACGTCACCACTTGGCCCGCTTGCGCTGAGGAGTCGTCCGTTGGTGAGCACGTCCGAGAGGCCGTATTGCTCCGCACCTGTGCCGCTTCCGAGCAGGCCAAAGCGGACGAGGGGTCCCCGGACCGTGACCTCGTCGTACAGCACCATGACGCCGTGTTCGCGGGGAACGAGGCTCAGCATGTGTGCTCCGGGTGCGTCGACACAATGGGGTGCAGCAATGGACCATGCATCGGTCGTGACTGCAGAACAAAGCATGGTTGTTGAGCCTTCATCGATCCATGCAGCCACGAGCCGTTCGTCATCGCCATCGCCCATGACTTGGAGGTCATGGGCGCTGACGTTGTCCCCGGCAGAGGCCACGAAGCTCCATGCTGCCTCTCCGCGTGCGCCATGGGTGTAGAGCAGGCCGAGCCGTTCCAGGCCCGTCCGGTCGCTGCGCTCCGATTGATACAGGACGTGCAATCGTTCCTCGCCGATCGCGACGGAGACTGGAGCCCCTGCAGAAGGAAGCACGTCGACGTCGGTGGCCACCACCGTTGGGCCGTCCCAGGATCCGCTACGGTCCGGGCTGTCCGACACCATGGTGAACACGCTGGTCAAGTCCAACCACGAGCCGCCGGTGGAGATGTCGCGGTGGTAGCCCGCAATGACGACCTCGCCGTCCCGTTCAGCGATGTCGAGCCCCCAGTAACTTCCCTCTGAGAGTTTGAGTGGGGTGAGTTCGCGCTGAACTGGCGTCATTTGACCGCTGAGGGTGAGGGCGGCGATGCCGAGGTCGTGCAAGGTGTAGCCATCCTCGCTCATCGTGCGGCGCGTCCACGCCATCTGCACCATGCCGTCGCTTCGGACGGTGGCTGCGAGTTCGCCTCCCCAAGCCCGTTCAATCAGGACGTCGTTCTTGGGAAGCAGTTTCGAACTCAAGGTGCGTGCATGGAGTTCTCCATCCCGGACGGTGAACAGCACTGAACCGTCCTCACCGCCAACGACGCGGAGCGGGGTTTCCCCAACATCAAGCGAGACCCCGGTGCGAGGCGTGAAGGTGAACAGGTCCGCGACGATGGTGAAGCGATGCTCGGCGTGTTCGGATTCAACGCCGTCACCGACCAACATGACCCGGTACTGATGCGCACCGACGTCCTCGACGATATCGGTGAACCGGCCCATCGCGTAGCCAGTGGAGGTAAGGCCACCCTGAACACGAGGGAGGGTCAGGCTGTCCACGGAAAGCCACCCATCAAGGGTCCACCGTTCGAGGTCCACCCGGAGCGACCCAGCGTCGGTTTGACCAAGGTTGTCGATGCGAACGCTGACTTCGAACGGGTCCCCGGGGACTGGAATGCGAGGTACTGTGGTGACGGCCCCGTGAAGGAGGCGCAGCGTCGCCTCCACGGGTCGAGGTTCAACCGTGAAACTGAACGAAACGTCGTTGTCGCTTCGGTCGACGTCGTCGATCCTGTCGTTGGGGTCCACGCTGAGCATCACCTGATGGGTCCCGGGTTCCGTGGCCCACCACCACAGGGAGACGGTGCGTCGTTCCCCGGCGTCCACGCTCGACAGCAGGGCTGCGTCCGGGTACACCTCCGAGGGTGTGCCGGGGGCCTCGAGGGCGATGGCCACGTCCGTCGCCACCGCATCACCGTCGTTGACGAGTTCAAACTGAACCTCGAGGATGGTTCCCGCAACAGCGGTGGTCACCGGGAGGTCCCGCTCGAGCACTGTTGCGATGCCCGTGAGCCCAAGTTCAGGTGCAGCGGGGAGGTTGTCGACTTCCCACGTTCGGCGCACGGCTTCGCTTGTGGCGCCGCTCGTGTTGACGAAGCGGAACGAAATGCGATGGTCACCGTCGTCCACGGTGGTTGAATCCCACGACCACGACCACGACTGCTCGACGAAATCCTCGTCGTCGAGGTTCGCTGCGAGCGTCCATGGTCCGTTGTCCACCTTCGCCTCAATGCTGTGCGGGTCGGGGCCCTGAGCCGTACCGGTGAACGTCACGCTGCCCTCGAGCACAAAGTTCGCGCTTGGGCCGGTGATGGTCGCCTCCATCTTGCCAAGGTCAAACCAACGCACGTCGGCGGCGGAGAGGTCGCCTTGTTCTGTCCTTGCGCGGGCCAACACCAGGGTATAGTCCGCCGTCTCATCGGCCCACTCCTCCTGAAGCGTGAGGTCGAGGAACCACGCGTCGACGTCGCCGCCAGCAGAGCGCCAGTCGACGAGCGTGACAGGAATGCTGGAGCCATCTCGGTACTGCTCAAGGCGAACTTCGATGTCGGTGTAGGTGCGGCCCGCCGCCTCCTCCACGCTCCCAGCAAAGCGGACCCGTTCCCCTGCCAGGTGAAGCGTCCCGTTGCTCAAGGATTCAATGTGGACGTGATGCCCTTCGCCGTCACCGACCGGCGGGGGGGCGACGACGGTACCGCCCTGGAGCGACGTGCACGTGCGCTCCCTCACGGTGTCGACCGCACAAGATGCATCGATCAGGCCCCAACCCCAGTCTTCGTTCCAGACGGGGTCCAGGTCGGTGTCGTACGGGCTCCCACGAACCTCAGCAGAACGTCGAAGGATCTCCTTGACGTCCTCGGGCTCAAGGTCGGGGTCGGCCTCGAGCATGAGCGCCACGACGCCCGAGGCCAACGGCGTGGCCATGCTCGTTCCGTCTTTGCTGTCGTAGTCCCGGTCCGCCATCGGGCGGGTTGGTTGGCCGGGGAAGGTTGCGCCGGTGGCCGCGGTGGCGCTCGTGATGCCCGTCCCTGGTGAAGCGATGTCTGGCTTGAGTTCGTCCATCTCATCGTCGTCCCCGTCGTCGTCTCGAGGTCCAGAATTCGAGTAACTCGCAATGCCGTCATCGGTACGGTTCACGGTGTTCCTGTCGTTCGAGGCGGCGACGGCGATGCCAAGATCGGCGCTGGCGGGGGAGGGGACGCGGTTGGTGCCGTCGTTGCCCATGGCAATCACACATACGACGCCTGCTTCGACCGCTTGGTTGACCAAGCGCGCCTCGGCGCTTGAGCCGTTGTCTCCGGTGTCGTCCGGGTTGAGCGGTGTTCCGACCGATCCGAAGGACATCGAAGCAATCTGAATGCCCCTTGAGGAGCCGTTGTGGCCCCAATCTGTGTCCACGTTGTTCACCACCCACTGAATGCCGCTGATGGAGTACTGTGAATTGGTGCCGCCCGCATCGGTCAGGACCTTTACGTCAACCAAGTACGCCCCGGGTGCTGTGCCTATGTGTCGACGGGAGGAATCGCCGGTCCCGAGAGCACTCGCGGCCACGTGGGTCCCGTGTCCTGAGCCATCGTCAGGGTCTTGGGAGCCGTCCGGGTTGGAACTCGCTGACGTCGCATCGAAGCCTGCCACCCACTTGTGGTCGTCGTACGAGAGGGGGTCAAGGTCAGGCTCATCGTCGTCGTCGTCGAAATCGTTCAGGGCACGGTGCTCGTTGTCGACGCCCGTGTCGAGGACAGCGATGACCACGCCGTCTCCGGTGTACCCGCTCGGGTGCACCTCTCCTGCATACACGTCTGAATCCCGAGCGCGGACGGCTTTTGCCGCAACTTCGTTCGTCGCCGCGAGCACGTTTTGCATCTCAACGACGACCACGCCGTCGGTTTGCCAAAGAGGAACAAGGGCAGCGACAGGGACGCGGTCAAGCACGATCGCATCGAGGCTCTCTGGGAGGTCGAACCACGCACCACCTTCTTCCGAATCCCATCCGTGACGTGCGAGGACGCTTCGGACAGCGTCGACATCCTTGCTCGTTGGGTGCCATGCAAAATCGATCACGATCGCGACCGTCCGGCGCCCGTCTGCTCCAAGGACGGCTGTAGGCGACACAGACGTGCTCCCGTCGAGGACGCGCTGCAATCGGTCGTCCATGCCGTTGGCGTCGAGGTCGGGGCCGTATCCGGTCCACCAGCCGTAGGCCTCCGCAGCGCCCCTGCCTGCTCGGTCAGGGAAGCGGTCTGGGGTCGGGCAAAGTTCAGCCCCGCACATCACGGGTGGAACTCCATCGACCGTGGTGATTGGGGTCTGGACGTCCTCCGCTTGCACCATGGCTGTGGCGGATGAGCCCAGCATCACGAGGAGCATGAGCACGGCGATGCGGGCTCGACGCAAGCGTGGCGCAGCCCCTGCCCTCATCGTTTGTGGGTCGCTCGGGCCACCTTTGAGACTATCCCGTTGTGCTGCATCAATTGACGTCGGCTGAAGGCGGCCAGTCGAGATGCTGCGGGCGTGAGGCACATTGCAGCCTCGGCCCGTCGCTTCGCTCAACCGCACCGACGGGCCCTTCGCACACCGGGCATTGTACAGCGTCCGCGAGGCGTTCGAACCACGCGAGCCGGACTTCTGGCTCGTCTGAGTCCGTCTGCAACGTGGCAAGGATGCCGCGGGCGGCTTTTGGAACCGGTTGCCCGAGGGCGGACCACGGGTCATCGACGGTGCTCAGATCGACCATGCTCGAACGTATCGCATCGAGCCGTCCGCGAAGGGTGGCCATGCCGCTCGGTCCTCCGTCGTCGACCCCACGGGTGACGGGTCCACCCTTCGCCACGAGGGGGAGAAGGGCGTAGCCAGCGACAAATCCACCCAAGTGTGCCATGTGGGCCACGTTGCCCCCGGCACCGCCTTCAGCGGCCCACCATCGGGCGATTTCGATGCCAAAGTAGAGCAATGCAATGAGGCTCACCGGCCATGGACGAATCAGGATGAGAGGGAAGGGGATTTCGTCCTTTGGCCACCCAGCAAGGTAGGCTCCCAGCAAGCCGAAGGCTGCGCCACTTGCCCCCCATGCGGGTGCACCACTTCCCGCGTTCGCCAGCGTCCAAGCGATTGACCCTCCCAACAGGCCAATGAGGTACACCGCAGCAAAGCGCTTGCTGCCAAGGCGTTGCTCGAGAGGGACCCCCACCAAGGCGAGGACCACCACGTTGCCCAACACGTGCATGAGGTCCCACTGCGCGTGAAGGAACCCCGAGGTGATGGCCGTGTGCCACCATCCGGCATGCCCCATGCGGGCCGGCACAAGGACGAGGTCGCTCCAGAGGGCGATTCGGTCGAGCCAACCCATGCGCCACAGCGTGCCGGTCAACGTCTGCACCACGGCCCCAAACAGCACCGAGAGCACGATGCCAAGCGAGAGCGGGGCGCGTGCCCTGACGGCGTAGGCCATCGGTGCGGTCACGGCCAGGAACCACAGCACCACCAGCCCCTGCTCCAGCGGGGTGAGGTGTGGCCATGCGGCGGTGGCGACCATGAGGTGGTGGAACCCGCTTGGCCCTTGACGCTTCGGGGTCGGCGGCTTGAAGGCGAGGCGACCGACCCTCGTCCCATGGGCGCCTTCGTGGAGGCCAACGGCCTTGTGGTTCGCAGGGGCCGCTCCGTGGTGCTCAACGATGTCAGTTTCAGGCTGCCTCAAGGTGCCTGTGCGGTCGTCCTCGGACCAAACGGGGCGGGGAAAACGACCCTGCTGGAAACCTTGCTTGGGTTGCTTCCTCTCGAAGCGGGTTCGGTTCACATCGCAGGCTCATTGGTACGGGACGGGGAAGGCCGACGCGCTCGACGGCCACCCGCGCCGCTCGGGCTGTTGCTGCAAGCCGACGGGGACCTTCGGGACCAAACCGTGCGCCATCACCTCGAGGTTGCTGCTTCCCTCGGTGGCTGCCTGCTTGATGACGGAGCGCTTGAGGCACTGCTGACGCGTGTGGGGCTGCGCCACCGCATGGCCGACCGCATGGTGGAACTCTCGGTCGGTCAGCGCCGCCGTGTTGGCTTGCTGGCCGCCGTCCTCCCGGGTTTGGTCGACGGCGGAGGGCGCCTTCTTGTGCTCGACGAGCCGACCGCGGGGCTTGATCAGGACGGGATTGAATTGGCCTCGGAACTTGTGAACGAGGCCGCTGCTCGTGGCTGTACGGTCCTGCTTGGCACGCACCATCCCGAGCGGTTTGCGTGCGCGACGCACAGCGTGACCGTCGACGAGGGGGGGCTTCGCGTGGTGGACCTCCCCGGGCCTGAGGTGCGAGCGCCGTGCCTCACGTCGCTCGTTCCTTCGGAGGTTCGTCCTTCCACGCTTCGTCTCGGCCTCCGCTATGCGTGGTCGGGCGGGACGCCGCTGTCTGGGTCTGTCCCAGCCCTGCTTGTGACCTTGGGTTGTGCAGCATTGTTGTTGCAACGAACGCACGTCTCAGCCTTTGACGGGACGCTACGTCTCGGCCTCCTGTTGTTACCAGCGCTGGTTGTCGGTCTTGCCGGTGATGCTTCGTTGACAACGCTCCGCCGTGATCGTGCCTATGCGCGGTTGACTGCGTTGGGATGCCGCCCGCTTGATCCCCTCACGCCCTTGGCGCTTGGATGCGCCGGTACGGTGGCGATGGGCGCCATCTTGGGTGCCTCGCCATCGTTCCTCGACGTTGTTGTCGCTGGTGGCGTGTCCGTATCTGTGTCGATGCTCGTGCGTGCAGGGGACGTGCTCGGGTTGCGGTTGGCCCGGCCAGAGGTGCTTCATCTCCGGTTGTTGTCCCTGCTCGTTGTCCTCCCGTTCGGGCTTCTGCTTGACCTGATGGCATGACCATGCTTCTTAGCCCCGTCAGCTTTGGTGTGGGCATGAGCAGCCGCTGGGGGGGCGCGTTGCTCGCGCTCGGTTACGTCGGCGCTGGCGTCAGCCTCGCCCTGGCCCTGCTGTGGGTCCCGAGCGTGACGAACGCAGCGTTCGAAGCGCCGGAGGCTCAACGGCTCTTCTACTGGCACGTCCCCAGCGCATGGATGGCGATGATCGCCTTCGGCCTGCTCTTCGTTGGTTCAGGGATGTGGTTCCTGCGTCGCTCCGCCCTTGGGTGGCGCATGCACGTGGCCGGAAGCGAAGCGGGCCTCGCCACTGGTTTGATGGCGGTCTGGTCCGGCTGCATGTGGGGCCAAGCGGAATGGGGTGTTCCGTGGGACTGGACCGATGTTCGTCTGAACACGTTTGGCCTGTTGACGCTTCTTGCTCTTCTGCTCGTGCTCGGTCGTCGTGCTCAGCCGGACGGCGTGGAGTCCAGGGACACCTTCTCGACCGTTGGTTTGTTCGGTTTTGTCCTCGTGCCGTTGACCTACATGGCGACGCGGATTTGGCAGATTCGTCATCCCGGCCCCGTCATCGCGGCCGGTGACGACGGGGGCTCGCTGGCGCCGTCCATGACCATGGTCCTCTTGCTCGGTGTGGCTGCCTTTACGGTCATGATCGCCGGGCACGTGCTCGAGAGCATGCGGTTGACGTCGCTCGAACAACGGCTGGACCGGCTCCAACGAGCCCTTGACCCTGAGGAGGTGGCGATGTGAACGGAACAACGGCGCTCGCGGTAGGATACCTCGGCATGCTGGTTGGCCTCGGCTTATGGACGTGGACCGTGATGGCACGAAACCGCGTGCTCGAAGCGAGGCTTGAGGCCGCGGAGGCGGCGATGGGCATCCGTGAAGGTGAGGCCGACGCGGTGGCGGGAACAGAGCGCTAGCCTGAAGGCCGACGCGCTTGACCGTCGTTCATGGACGTCGACCTCGGAGGGGCCTTTTGCCTCGTCTGCGGCGACCCGCCGCCCTTGTTTACGGAGGGCATGTGCGAGGCCTGCTCTCGGGCACGGACGCACCTTGTCGAGGCGCCTGCCAACATCCCGTGGACGCGTTGCGCCCGATGCGGCGCCATCGAGGTCGACGGTCGATGGGGCTCGATTGAGGAGGAGGTGCTCTATGACGATCTGGTGCAGCGACACGTTCGCGTCCATCAGGATGCGCAAGAGGTGGCCATCGCGATGATGCCGCAACCGATCACCGAGCGGCACACCCTCCTGCACCTGCAGGTTGAAGGCGTCATCGATGACTTGCTCTACACCGAAGAGCACACGATTCGCGCGCGGATGAGCAACGGCGTTTGCCTGACCTGCACCCGCCGTGCTGGGAATTACTTCGAGGCGACCGTGCAACTGCGTTCGAGCGGCCGCCGTCTCGAAGAGGGTGAATTGAACCGCTTGCGGGCAACCCTTGACGACGTCATCGCCTCAATGCCAGAAGACCCGATGTTCTTCATCACGAAGGAAGGCCCTGTGCAAGGTGGATACGACGTCGTTCTAGGGTCCAAAGGGCTCGCTCGGTCGTGGGGTCGCCACTTGACCTCAACCTTTGGCGGGCAAAGCATCGAGACCAACTCAACCGTTGGGCGCAAGGACGGTGTTGACGTCACGCGGCTCACGCTGCTCTACCGGAAACCGGGATACGACCTCGGGGACGTCGTGCGTTGGCGGGATCGGCTGTGGCGTCCTTCCGCATGGTCGAAGGACGGAGCCATCCTCGAGGCCGTCGACCGGCACGAACGAACGGGAGCGACGTGGCGGGATTTGGAACCGGCCGTTGTCATGGTGCGGATGCACGAACTCGTTGCTGCTGACCCGTTGACCGAGGACGCCTCGGTGGCGGAGGTGCTCGACCCAACGACGTGGCAGGTCGTGTCCGTCCGGGTGGCATGGGACCACGAGGTCGGCCGAACGATGGTGCTTGCACGCATCGAGGGTGAGTGGGTCGCTCTGCCACGCTCCGCACAGGACCGGGACGTTGTGACGAAGGTTCCTTGAGCGACCCGTGGTCCAACGTGACATGGACGCCACCCCCCTGCCGTTGGAGGCGGCTGTGGCTGCGCTTGACAGCGAAGGCATGTTCGGCTACGTTGCCGGATTCGTCGACGACCTCGATGCCGCACTCTCCAGCATCGACGAGGGCGCGATGCCATGGCTTTCCTCCATTCGAGCGCAGCCCTGGTCGGGGCTGCTCTGCCTCGGCATGGGCGGTTCAGGCGCAGGGGGCGCCTTTCTGGCCAGCCTTGCTGCTCATGAGGGAAGCACTCCGGTCGTCGCCCATTCCGATGCACGCCTGCCTGCGTGGGCCGATGAGCGATGGCTTGTGATGGCCACGTCCTATTCTGGGAACACAGCGGAAACCTTGGCTGCCGTTCGTGCTGCCCTCGACCGAGGCATGACGGTGCTCGTCTTGTCCTCCGGTGGTGAACTTGCTGGAATGGCGGAGACGAACGAGCGCATGCACCTGATTGGCGTCCCGTCGGGTCAACCGCCACGTTCCGCGTTCGGTCACCTCTTTGGCCGCCAACTTGCCGTGGTGCGCTCCCTTGGTCTGCTTCCCAACGACGGGAGCGACGACGAGGCGATGCTTGCCCGCCTGCGCGCAGCAAGCATTGGTCACGATCCCCGCGCCACGCCGTCCGGAGGCGTGGATGACTTGGCGATGGAATTGCTTGAACGACCGGTGGCGCTTCTCGGGCCGACGGAACTCGCCCCAGTGCTGACGCGTTTCAAGAATCAACTCAACGAGAACGCAGGTCGCTTTGCCCGTATCGGGGTTGTGCCCGAGATGAACCACAACGAGGTCGTGGCGTGGGGCGGTCCTGGTTGGTTCAGCGATCCTTTCAGCGACACCCAAGCCGTCCTTGTGCTGACGTGGCCGAACATGCAAACGGAGGTGAAGGCGCGCATCGATTGGGGTGTTCAGCACCTCCGAACGCAGGCCGCTTGGGTCCTGCAAGGTGAAGGTGCCTCCTTGCTTGAGGTGATGCTGCACCACTGCGTGGTCATGGATTGGATTTCGGTGACCCTCGCGGTGCGGGGTGGGAAAAACCCGACCTCAATCGGACCGATCGACGGGCTGAAGGAGCACCTCGCACGTCGTCAGTAAAGCGCGCCGAGCACCAACCTCGGGTCGGGGTGGTTCAGCAGGGCATTCGGCACGTCCTCGGGGGCCACGACGCCTTGCATCTGAATGCCGTCCGGCGCTTCCGTAGCAAGTTGAACATGGACGTGCGGGCTCCATCCTCCATTCTCTTCAGGGCTGCCGAGGTGGCCAAGCACCTCGCCCTTCTCAACACCATCACCAACAGACCATCGCTCCATGTCGGTGGTCGACAGATGGCCGTGCAGGACCCAGAGAGATCGTGCCGACCCTGCCCATGGATGGTCGACCTCAGCATCGAGGACGATCTCATGCTCAGTCACGATGGTCGGCCCGTAGCCACCCTCCTCGGTCTCCACGCCCAAGGCGTGGATCCGACCGCGTGCGAACGCATGGACCGGTGTTCCAGCAGGGCCTCCGAGGTCAAGCCCGATGTGGTGGTGCCGCCGTCCTTCAAACAGGTCGGTTGCGTACATCCAAGGTCTGGCCTCGTCGTACCGCCCGACGGTCCAAGTGAAGGGAGCCGTCCAACCTTTTGGGGGTGGTCGCGTGAGGTCGAGCACCCAATGGCCCCCCTCCATGTGGACGACGGGGTGAAACGGCCAACCTCCCATGGCCATCCGTAGCGCTCCTGTGTGTTAGGTGTTCGTCGGGAAGGCTCAACCACCCGGTGGCCGAGCACCCCACGTGCTGGAGGTGCTGCTGCTCGTTTGCTGGGCCGTCCCTTCGGGGCTCGTCCTTTTGCGGTTGCTTGGCGCACGGTCCTCGACAACGGCCTCCCTCCTGCTTGCACCGTCCCTCGGTGTGTGGCTGCACGCCGTCGTTCACGGGGCGTTGGTCGCCGTAGGGGCCTACACGCCATCCTTGGCTGCAGGTCTGTCTACGGCCGTCGCGGGTGCATCGCTGTTGATGGTTCGCCTTCGGTTGCCGGTGACAAAGGACAACGCCTTGCCGTTCGCTCGGCGCCGAACGGGGCTGCTGATCGGAACAATGCTCCTCTCGCTCCTCCCGCTGGTCGATGCATGGATGAGCCCCTTCCCACATGGGGTGGATTGGGTCGGTTTCTCCGTCCTCGCCTTGCACCTCCAGGAGCGGGGGGCGATGGTGGCCCTCAATGGGCAGGTGTGGTCCTACCCTCCTGGATTCGTGGCCCTCGCCTCAAGCACGTCGTGGTTGACAGGGCAGGCCGTGTGGTCGTCGGCACGATGGGTGGGCAACGCCGTCCTCGCTGCACTGCTCCTTGGCCTTGCCGGGGCCTTCCACCGTCAAGGTGCGGGTCCACATGCCGTGCTTGCCTCGCTCCTCGGCGTGGGGCTAGCAGCGAAGGTTTGGGATGGGGGCTGGCCGACGGTGGCTTCGCTGCTCGTGCTCCCCACCGCCGTCGCGATCCTCCTCGAACGCGAGCGCTCAACGAGGACTCGGGGCATGTTGGCCGTCGTTGCGGTACTGACGTTGCTCGTCCACCCCGCCGGTGCGTTGCTTCTCGGCGCCTTGCTTACGGCGGACGTGATCGTTCCTGTGTCCTCGTCCGATGAAACCCGTCGTCGTCGGCTGCAGGTGCTGATGCTCGTGCTGCTCCCTACCGGCTTCGTGTTGCGTGCCCTCGGCCCCTCGACCATGGAGGACGGATGGCAAGGAGGCCGCGCGATGGTGCTTTGGGGTGGCGTCCTGTTGCCCTTCGCCGCCCTCGCCGCCTATCGCTTGCGTCGCGTTCGCGAGGCGAGCCTCCTGACGGTGTGGTTCGTCCTCGTGTGGGGATTGAGCCTCGTTCACGTGCTGCCGGCGTCGATGCTGAACGGAGTCGTCCATGCGGTGGCGAGCGCCACCTATGCGATGGCGCTCTATGCCTTTGTCGTCCCTGCTGCAGGTCTGATGGCCCTGCACTGGTCTCCAGCCACGCACTTTGCCGTCGAAGGGGTTCCTCGCCGCCCCTTCGTGTTGGGGGGCGACCCCCACCTCCCCCAGCGGCTGGGGTTCGTTCTGATGTTCGTCGTGTTCCTTGGGGCTGCCTTGGCCACGGCCTTGGTCGCCCAGTTGTCGCACCACGACGAACTGCTCGCGGTGGATGCGGACGATTTCGCCGTTGCGGACGCCCTGCATGCGCTCGCTGGAGAAGCGCCGGTGCTCGTGGAGCAAGCACCGTGGGGCGAAGCCATGGCCCTGGCGGGACTCAACACAAGCACGGGTCCTGACGTCGGCGTGCACGACGGCCAACCGACCCTGCACGCGCAGGCCATCCAAGCGGTGCTGACCGACGACGCCACGCGCCTGCGCGACCTCGGCGTGGAGTGGGCCATCACCAGCCCGCGCGGCGCGCTTGGTTGGATGCTCGAGCGCTCACCATGGTGGGAGGTGGTGCATACCTCCGGGGCAGCGCGTGCGTGGCACCTCCGGACGACGCCAGATGCCGCCTTCGCAGGGGCGATCACCATCGATGGGTCGTCGTGCGCTGCGGCAGCGGGCTGTTCCCTTCGTTCGGAGCCGTGGTCTGGGCAACGCTGGCAGGACCCTCACCGGCTTGGCCCAATGCGCGCCACCGTCGACGGCTCCTCCATCCTCCTTCTCGAGCCTCCGCCGTCCGTGTCCCTGCCCGCGTCGTATTCGGTGTGCTTGCACGTCGAACGGCTTGGTACGCTAAGCATGGCTGCGGTGGGGGTTGGCGACGCCGTGTTGGACCTTGCAGGGCCGGCTGGGCATGAACTCGTCTGTACCACGTCCTCGATGCCTTCCACCTTGGACGTGGAGGTCGAGGTTCGCGCTGCGCCGTGGGTGGACCCTTCTGCGGTGAGTGGACGAGGGGATCGGCTGTTCGAGCACGGCGGTTTGCGTTTTCACGCCATCACGCTCCACCTCCTCTAGGCCGCAACGATGATTCCTGACGGGTTCAAACGCATCACGATGAGGGTCCTGTTGGTGCTGCCGACCCTCGACGAGGAGGCTGGGTTGGCCTCCGTCCTCCATAGGCTTCTGGAGGATGCTCGCTTCGACGCCTTCGACCTCGTGGTGGTGGACGGACGAAGCACCGATGGAACGGTGGCCGTGGCCGCCGCCTTCGGCGTTGAGGTCGTGCTTCAGCACGGCCAAGGCAAGGGCGCGGCTTTCCGGACGGCGGTCAAGATTTTCCTTGCAGGGACGTGGGATGCCCTTGCGATGATCGATGCCGACGGCTCGTACCTCCCCGAGGCCTTGCTCAGCATGGTGCCTTTGTTGAAGGAAGAAACGCTTGTTGTGGGTGACCGGCTTGGTGGTGTGCTTGAGGAGGGAGCGATGAGCCGGTTGAACCTCTTGGGCAACATCGCGTTGAGCGGCGCGGCCTCGATCCTCAACGGCACGGACGCGGTCGATGTGTGCTCAGGATGTTGGGTGATGCGGCGCGACCTCGTGCAGGACCTTCGCCTGAACAGCACGGGCTTTGAAATCGAAGCAGAGATCTTCTCTGCCTCGATTGCTGCCGGGCACCTCCCCCGCTGGGTGCCGATCCGCTACGAACGGCGCCGAGGAACTGCAAAACTGACCTCGGTGTTCGACGGTCTTCGCATTCTTCGAAAATTGGTGGTTCGTCGGCTCCTCGTCGCGACGAAAACCCGCCTGTGAAGGGAGGAAACGCCAAGTCGGTTGGGCCACGCCGTGCAGATGTGACCCGCCGCGTGGCCGTTCTCGGCGCTTCCGGGTTGGTTGGGCAGCGGCTTCAGCAGCGTTTGGCCCGTCACCCCGAGTTTGAACTCGCTGCAGTGGTTGGTTCTCCCCGTACGGCAGGCCAGAACGTGCACGACCTTCCATGGGGGCTCGAAGGGAGCGCGCCCGAGGTGGACCTCCCCCCTGTCTTGGACGCCTCGGACCCGTCGCTCGGGCATCACCTCCGCTCGCTCGGGGTGTCGTGGGCCTTCTCTGCGCTTCCGTCCGCGGTCGCGGTGGGTTTGGAGCCTGCCCTCGTTGAGGCAGGGGTGAACGTCTGTTCGAACGCCAGTGCGTACCGCCGCCGCTCAGGTGTGCCGTTGGTGGTCGGTGACCTGAACCCGGACCACCTCACGATGCAGGCATCAGGTACCCTGCACGCGTGCGCGACCAATTGCACGCTCATCCCCCTGCTCTTTCCGTACGTGGCGCTCGCCGGTCGCTTTGGACCGCTTGACGTAACGGCGCAAAGCGAACAGGCCCGCTCAGGCGCGGGGTATGCCCTGCTTCGTCGGCAGGTACCGTTCACCGATGACATCCCCGGAGAGGCCGAGAAGACCGTGGCGGAACTGGGCTGGATCACCGGTGAACTGAGCGGCGCGACCGTGCTGCCTTCGGAGCCGGACGTTCGTCTGCGGTGCCGTCGCGTCGACGCCGACGAAGGGCACATCATCGATGCCACCGTCCGATTTGGAACGGAGGTCAACATCGACGAGGTCCGTGAGGCCTTGACGTCCTTCACATCACGGCCAGAAGCGCAGGGCTGCCCAAGCGCCCCGGCTCGCCCCCTCATGGTTGTCGATGGACCTGTTCGTCGGACGGACCACCTCTGGGCCGATGGTGATGCCTTTGACGTACCTTCCGACCCCGCCACGTCCTTGAGGTCCGGGATGGCTGTGGTGGTCGGTGACCTGAGGCAAACCGGCCCCAGCACGGTCCACCTTCGGGCCTTGTCGCACAACACCGTCCGGGGCGCGGCCGGCGGGGTGACCTTGCTGGCCGAGGTCGCGCTGCGCCGGTGACGGTTCGTCGGAACCCCTTCATACCCTGCCGCAGAAGGGCAGCCGGTGAGGGCATGGGCGTCACGACAATGATCCCTGATGCGACCATTGGCCAACTTCGGTCCGAGGCGGTTGAACGGTGGGGTGACATTTGGGACCCTGCCGCCACACGGACCCGCGTCCTGATGATGATGCCCCGCAAGGAGCGGAAGTTGTACGAAATGCACGGTGAGCTCGTTGAACACGGGCAGCCGGTGGTCAGCATGTTTCACCGTCCGCGGGCCGAAGCCGTGCTGCTCGAGGAGCAGGGACTCAATCCGCGGGATGCATCGTTCCTGTTCGTGGACCTTGCCTCTTCGGACTTGGGGCGGTGGCTCCAACATCTCGTGACCACCGAGGGGTGGCTTCGCAGCACCTTGGACCTGCATCCTGTTCCCTTTGAAGTCGGGCTGCCCACGCAGCGTCGATTTGAGGCCGAGCGCCTTCTGCTCTTCCGGCATCCCTCCTTGCCAAACATCGAGCGTTACCACCTTCCGTTCCCGCTTGACGTCCTGCCTGGAAAGGCCTACGTCAGCCTTCCTGCCCGGGCCGCAGCCGAGCATGCGAGGCAGCAAGCCGAGGTTCTCGGCGTGGGTCGTCTGGAACGACAGGAGCCGGTGAGCGAATCACCGATTCCAGTCCACGACCCCCCGCCCTCCGACGCCGAAGTTGAGGTCGCCTCGCAGGTTGTCACCGTCGACAGCGACACCGTGCCTGTGCCGCTCCCCGCGCACGACCCCGCCGAACGTGACGAGACGTTGCTGGAGAACGTCTCACGCCGCGTGGACGAAGCCATCGAGGAGATGGTGGGTGCCGACGGCAAGGAGGACGCGAACCCGTTGATCGATGCTCCTGTCCTTGAGGTGCCGCTCCCGAGCACTGGTGAGGAGGGCGATGCCCCCCCGACATCGTCACCGAGCGGCGATGCCCCCCCGACGGCGCCACCGAGCGGCGATGC
>JAYPDK010000009.1:13098-15556 GCA_038125145.1 Candidatus Poseidoniaceae archaeon | reverse complement strand
CACCGAGCGGCGATGCCCCCCCGACGGCGCCACCGAGCGGCGATGCGCCATCGGACAACGCCGACACGCCAGCGCCCGAGGAAGAACACCTGCCTGCCTCCGAGGAGGGCGACATGCCCGCCGTTGAGCGGGAATTCCGAGACCTTGTGACCGAACTGATGGCGGCGGGTGTGGAGCCCGGTGCCATGATGGACGACCCTCGTTGGGAAGACCTCAACGAGCGTGCCGTTGCTGGCGGCGTGGACTCATGGGGCATCTTTGTCAGCATGATGGAGCAGCAAGGTTGAAGCGGGTCACCCAGACCTTGGAGCGGTCGCCATGGGGTTCTGCATCGCGTGCGGGCAACAGCACGCAGAAGGCATTCGATTCTGCAGGTTCTGTGGAACCCAACAACCCGGTGAGCAACTCATGGCGCAACTTCGCGCCGAAGCGGAGCAGATTCGCATCGCCCTCGCTCAGGTTCAGCCTCAACACCCAGGCCAGCCGCGAACCTGGTGAGGCCCGTGCGGCTGAGGCACCTCGCCATGGCGCTCTCATCGCTCGAACCTCACCCTCAGCACGACGACGCGCTTGAGCAATACGCCACGGAAGGGGACCTTGCGGCGCAGTGGCTGCTTGCCATGCATGGGTATGGTGACCTGCACGGGCGTCACGTGGTGGACGTCGGTGCCGGAAACGGCATCCTCGGGCTCGGGGCCATGCTGCTTGGCGCCACGTCAACGCTGTTGATCGATGCCGATGTGGAGGTGTGCACGGTCGCAGAAACGAACGCCGCAGCCCTTGGCGTTGGAGCGTCCGTTCTCCACCGCCACGTGACGACGGCTCAGGACCTGTCGGCCGAGGCGGGGTGCACGGTGGTGGCCAATCCTCCTTGGGGCGTCCGCACGACCGGGGCAGACCGCCCAGTGCTCAACGCGATCTTTGGGTGCTCCGCGTCCGTTGTCCACCTCATGCACCATGCCGATGCGGGGCATGTCGAGGCCGTGGCGCACGACGCAGGTTGGGCCTCGGAGGAGGTGCTTCGTGCGACCTTTCGGCTTCCTCCTGTGCACGCACACCACCGCAGCGGACGTCGCTCCACCGAGGTGGTGTGCCGCCGTTTTGTGCGACGTTGATGCCGACAGGCGCATTGAAAAGGAGGCCGCGAGAGGCAGCCTTGCTGCACCCTCCGTGCCGCACGACGTGATACCATGACGACGAGCCTCGTCACGCCCGGCGCGAAGGTCGGGCACCACCCAAGCCAAACTGCTGGACCTGGTGTTGCCGTCCACGGCGACGACCTGATCGCCACGGTCGTCGGTCAACCGACCGAAGCCGACGGTGTGGTCAGCGTCCTTCCCGCTCGCCACGTCATCAACATCGACATCGGTGACCGCATCATCGCCACCGTGGACAAGGTGCAAGAGAAGAACGCGGAGGTCGTGGTCCTTGCCGTCGAAGGCAAGGGCGAGGCGCCCGTCGCCACCCAGTTGCGCGCTCAGGTTCGCGTCACGGACATTGTGGATCGATTCCTGCATCAGGTCAGCGACGGCTTGCGTCGACGTGACGTGTGCAGGCTGACCGTGACCGCTGTGGACCCCGTGCTCCGTGCGGACATGAGGCAAGACGCTGGTGATGGCGTGCTGCACGCCCTTTGCCAGCATTGTGGCGCCTCCCTCGACGCCGAACAAGACGGTGACTGGAACCTCCGTTGCCCGACGTGCGATGAGCGCACCTTCCGAGCGCTGGCGGACGGCTACGCTGGGGGTGAAGGTGCTTCGGCGCTCAACGGTGATGGGAAGCGCTGGTCTGGTGCGTCGGAGGCGCTCTTTGCGAAGGGGCCAGCAGCACGTGCAAGTTTCCTCGCTGAAGACGTCCGAGAAGACGGACGGCCCCGGGATTACCCTCGCTTCGAATCCGACGGCCGCAGCGGCGGTGGCGGTGGAGGCGGCCGACGCCCCTCGCACGCACCCGGGTGCCGTCTCTTCATTGGAGGCCTCGACCGAGGCGTGGACACCGACAAACTCCGCGACATCTTCGGCGCCCACGGCGAGATGTCCGACTGCGTGGTCATGACCGACGACGGTGGCGCCTCACGCGGCTTTGGGTTCGTCACGTACACGTCCAAGGCGTCGGCCGATGCCGCCATCAAAGCCCTCGACCAGACCAAGATCAACGGCCGCAAGGTCGGGGTGCGTGACGCTGACGCCAAGCAAGAGCGGGGCGAGCGAAAGCCTCGGGGCCCCAAGGGGACGAAACTCTACGTCGGAAACCTCTCGTTTGGGACGGACGCGGACGCCCTCAAGGCCATCGTGGCAGAACATGCCGACGTCATCGCGGTCGAACTCGCGATGGACGGAGAACGCTCCAAGGGCTTCGGATTCGTCTTCATCGACCCGGCCGCGGACGCAGAGGCGGTCGTTGGTGCCCTCAAGGGCAGCGAAGTGGACGGTCGGACCATCCGTGTTGACGTCGCGAA
>JAYPDK010000009.1:0-12998 GCA_038125145.1 Candidatus Poseidoniaceae archaeon | reverse complement strand
CGGGAAGAACGCGCCAAGCGCGAAGAAGCCGGCGGCGGTGGCCGACGTCGACGCGGCAGGCGAAACTGATGCCTGTTCACCTCTACTCGGCGATCAGCCTCGATGCGGCCGTCGCTGGGCCGAAGCATGAACTGGACTGGCTGGCCGACCCATCGACCATCGTTGAAGATCTCGGGTACCACCGGCTCTTGGCGTCGGTGGAGGTCATCGTCATGGGGCGGAACACCTGGGAGTTCTGTGCTTCGCTCGAGGCATGGCCGTATCCAGATCACGAATGCATCCTGGTGTCCACATCACACCCTGAAGGCCGCCGTTTCGACGAGGTGCCGTGGGAGAAAGAGGTCTGGGTTATCGGAGGCGCGCGTCTGATTGGGGAGGCCATGGACGCGGGTCACGTCACCCGCATGACGCTGACCGTGCACCCTGTTGTGCTCGGGCAAGGCGCCATCCCCTTCAGTTCATCCACGGCACGCACGAACTGGCACCTGGTTGAGGTGATGCACGTTGAAGGCGCGGGCCTGGCACACCTCGTCTACGAGGCCTGCTCGGGGTCCTGACCGGCTCGCCAACCGAGCACGGCCCCGACAGCAATGGATCCCAAGGGGACGAGGTTGCAGGCCAACACCACGCCTGGGTTCCACGTTCCCTCGGGCTGACCGAGCAGGTACCACAGCATCAGTCCCACCAACATGCCGGGAATGGCGAGCACGCCGGCAAAGGCGAGGGCGCTGACGGTGCGCATGGAAGCAGGTGCGGAGCGCGCGTCTTCAACCTTCGTTGTCGCCTCGCAGGCGGGCCGCCATCTCCGCGCCGGACAGCGTGTTGAGCACGTCGCCGGCCTCAAGCCATCCTCGTCGAGCGGCCATGACGCCGTAGGCCATGTCGGTCAACCCACGAACCGAGTGCGCGTCCGGGTTGATGACCACCGGGACGCCCAATTCCTTCGCACGCTTGCAGTGCCGCCAGTCCAAGTCGAGGCGGTACGGGCTTGCGTTGAGTTCCATCGCTTTGAGCCGCCCCTCTGCATTGTGCTCGGCCATGTGGTCGAGGACGGCCATCAGGTCCACCTCGTACCCGTCCCGGCCTTGCAGGATGCGTCCCGTCGGATGGCCAAGCACGGTCGTGGCAGGGTGGTCGATGGCCTTGAGCAGGTCCTCCGTGTTGGTTTGTTCGTCCCGCCCCCGCCATCGTCCGAGCGCGTGAACGCTCGCCACCACGTAGTCCAGTTCCGCGAGCACCTCGTCGGGGTGGTCGAGCCGTCCGTCGGCGAGGATGTCGGATTCAACACCGTGAAAGAGGCGGAAATCGATGCCCTGGTCCGCCCATTCCGCGTTGCATGAGCGCACGGTCGCTCCCTGCGCGAGCAGGTCGTCGGCCGACGCTCCGTTGGCCACGACCAGCGTAGGTGAGTGGTCGGCGAGTCCCAACCACGACCACCCAAGCCGTCGAGCAGCGTCCGCCATCACCTCAAGGCTGGCCTCTCCGTCGGACAAGGTCGTGTGGTTGTGCAGGCTTCCTCGGACCATGGATGGCTCAAGCAAGGTTGGCAGGGCGGCCGATTCTGCAGCGGCGACTTCCCCCATGTCTTCGCGAAGTTCAGGGGGCACCCAGGCAAGGTCGAGGTGTCGGTAAATGTCCTCCTCGCTTTCTGCACCGAGCGAATGCACCGCTGCATCCATCCCCTTCAGGTCCCCTGCACGTGCTTCTGGGATGAGCCCGAATTCGTTCAGTCGCAGGCCTCTGTCGATGGCGCGCTGGCGCATGGCGATGTTGTGCTCCTTTGAGCCGGTGAAGTACGCCAGCGTGAAGGGTTCGACCTCTGGCGGGACGAGGCGGACCTGTGCATCGATGGTCCCTCCCGCTTCCATCGCTTCGTACTCAGTGCCTCCAATGGCGTCGAGCACGGTGGCGTCGAGGTGGGGCAAGGCGAAGGCTTCGTCGAAGATCTCGGTGTCGAGGATGAGGCTGACCTTGGAGGCGCCTGCCCCCTTCACGTCAGCGATGCCGGGGAGGTCGAGGATCGCCTTCGTGACGGCGTCGTGGTCGGCGTCGTGAACCGCCACCACGAGGTCGAGATCGCCGATGGTTTCACGCCGCCGGCGAGCGGACCCTGCGAGGGTGGCGCGAATCACGCCGGGAATGCCAGCAACCCGCTTCTGGAAGGCGTCGCCGTACATCAGGCCAATGTCGAGTCGACGTCGAGAGCGGAAGCGTGCAAGCAGGTCGATGCCGTCGAGCATTCGGGATTGGGATTTCGCGCCAAACCCCTTGAGGCCGGCGACCTGCCCTTCTTCGCACACCCGACGCAGGTCGGCGATGGAGGCGACACCAAGCTCCTCGTGCATGATGCGGATGCGCTTCGGTCCAAGCCCGGGGATGTCGAGCATGTCGAGCAAGCCCGGTGGGGTGGTGTTGTGCAGGTCGACCCAATCGTCCGGCCACCGCCCTTCGCGCATGGCTTGCTCGATGCCCGATGCGAGCCCCTTTCCAATCCCTTTCACGTCCGTCAGGCGGCCCGTCTCCACGAGTTCCCAGAGGTCTTCCGTGAGCGTTCCAAGCGTTCTCGAGGCGTTTTGGTACGAACGAATCCGGAAGCCGTTGGCATCGGCGAGTTCCAACAGCACGCCGACCTGATGCAGCGCTGCTGCGACCTGGTTGCGTCCAAAGTACGGTGGCCCTCGTGGTCGAGGGCGCGGCAGTGCAAAACCTCCGCCAGCCATGTGAGGAACCCCATGCTCGGCCATGAGAACCTTGCGACAGCCCGCGGTCACGTTCATGAGCGGGCGCCCGCAGCAGCCATCATGGTCAACGTGGCGCTCATCGAGGCGCTTGCCGAGTCCTTGTGCGGTGCCGCAGCCCTCCTCTTCACCTTCATTGCGACCATGTCCCGGTCACCAGCGCTTGAGCGGATGGCGCAGGGCCTCATCTCCGCGGTGTTGGTGCTGTGCGCCGTCGTGCTCTGGTGGCTGTCCTTGGCCGGCGGCACCCTCTGGGGTTCGAACTACCTCCCCAAACCGCTCTCCTTGTTCTGCCTCCTGCTCGCGCTCGCTGCACGGATGAACATCAAGGGGACGAACATCAGTTTCGGGGCGAACCCGCACACCATTGGGCGGTCCGAGGACGAGGAATGATCCTCAGACAACTTCGCCCTGTTCCTCTGCCTGTGCGGCTTCAGCGGCCTCGTTGGCCATGCGCTGGTCGATGAAGGTCCGCATGTATTCCGGGAGTTCACCGTTGACGAACACCACGTCGTTCACGGCGTCCAACTGCTTCAGGGAGTAGTAGATTTGCATCGCCGTCATCGGGGTGGAGGCGCATCCCGTGCAGCCTCCTTCCAAGGACAACATCACCACGCCGCCGCTCGTGTCGAGGACGTTGACGATGCCGTCGTGGGCTTCGAGGACTTGCTCAATGGGTCCGATCTCCGCGAGGACCTCCTCAGCGGTGATTGTCATACCGTTGGCTCCCGTCCCTCCCGTTTGAAGGCTCGCTCGGCCGGAGGTTGACGTTCGCATCGATTCAAGTGGGCTTGCCGGTGTGTGGTCTTCATGAAGCGGCCAGCGCGCGTCCTCATCCTCACCGGTGCAGGGGTGTCGGCGGAGTCTGGCGTACCGACCTTCCGGGATGTGGACGGGTTGTGGGAGGGCCATCGCGTTGAGGACGTGGCCACGCCTTCGGCATGGCTCCGCGATCCCGAGACGGTGTGGCGGTTCTACACGCTTCGGCGTCGGGCCTTGTTGTCGGTCGAGCCGAACGCTGCCCACCGTGCCATCGCCCGTTTGCAGGCCGAAGGGCCGCCGTCCCTGCTGGTGAGCCAGAACGTGGACGACCTGCACCAACGTGCAGGGAGTGAGGCCGTGCTTTCGATGCACGGTCAACTGCGCTCCTTGCGTTGCGAAGCAAGCGGTCGCTGCGAGGATCGGATGGCGGACGAGGACCTTGACGAACACCGCTTCGTCTGGTGTTCATGTTGCGCGACGGCCTCGCGCATGCGGCCGGACATCGTGTGGTTTGGTGAAATGCCAATGGGGATGGCGACCATCGCCGGGTGGATTGACGCCCTCCGCGAGGGTGACCTCTGCCTCGTGGTGGGGACCTCAGGGCATGTGCATCCCGCCGCAGGTATCGCCCAGCAGGCCCGTCGTTCGGGAGCGACCACGGCCCTCGTCAACCTCGATGCATCGCTGAACGTCGACGATTTTGACGAAGTGCATCTTGGACCTGCAGGCTCGGTGCTCCCCATGTTGGTCGATGGCTGGCTTCAGGCATGGTCCGACGAAGGTGCTTCGGTCTGAAATGGGCTACGTGTCTCGATTCTCCCGACAAACCACTTATGATGGGGTCCTTGGTCCCACGCCCACAGAGGTGCTTGCCATGCTCGAAAACATCCCCCTGATTGCCGCCGGCGTGGCCCTGCTTGGGCTCATCGTCGCGTTCATGCTCTACAAGAAGAACGACAGCATCGAGATCGACAACGAAAAGGTCGCGGACATTACGGAAGAAATTCAGAAGGGCGCCATGGCCTTCCTGACCTCGGAGTACCGCTACATCGCCGTCTTCGTGGTCGTCGTGTCGGGCATCCTCTTCGCCATCAACGGGAGCGAAGGTGGTCTTGAAACGGTCATCGCCTTCATCTTCGGTGCCGTCGCCAGCGTGCTCGCAGGCTTCTCCGGCATGCGATCCGCCACGTCGGCCAACGGACGCACCGCGATGGCCGCCAAGAACGGCGGTCAGCCCGCTGCGCTCGCAGTGTCCTACAACGGCGGCGCCGTCATGGGTCTCTCCGTGGGCGGTCTCGGCCTGCTTGGCATTTCCTTGGTGGCGTACTGGCTCGGCAACGGAAACGGATACGAAGGCGACGCACTTCAGTACGCAGCCGGTTTCGGCATGGGCGCCAGCAGCATTGCCCTTTTCGCCCGCGTTGGGGGTGGCATCTACACCAAGGCTGCGGACGTCGGCGCTGACCTCGTGGGCAAGGTCGAGGCCGGCCTTCCTGAGGACGACCCCCGCAATCCCGGCGTCATTGCCGACAACGTGGGCGACAACGTCGGTGACGTGGCCGGAATGGGCGCGGACATCTTCGAATCCTTTGTCGGTTCCATCATCGCGGCGATGGTCATCGCTCAGGGCTCGTCCGAGATCACCACTGACGTGAGCCACTACGTCTTGCTCCCCATCCTGCTTGGGTTCGTGGGCTACGTTGCCTCCATCATCGGTGTGTTTTCTATGGCCGTGCTGAAGAACGGGAAGGACCCCGCGGCTGCGCTCCGCAACACGACCTTCATCGGCGCCCTGCTGTTCTGGGCCGGTGGCTTCCTCGCCATCAACGTCCTCGGGCTCGGCACGGGATACGAACCGATGTACGCCGTCATCCTCGGCAGCATCGTTGGCATCCTCATTGGCCTGGTGACCGAGTACTACACGGGCATTGAACCGGTCTTTGGCATCAAGACCAAGGCCATCCCCCACATTGGTGCCATGTCGAAGTCCGGTCCTGCGACGAACGCCATCGCTGGTCTGTCCGTCGGTATGATGTCCACCTTCCTTCCCATCATCCTCATCGCCATCGGCATCTACGGAGCCAACGAAGTGATGGGCGGAGGCGACCTCGGCCTCTACGGTATCGCCATGGCCGCGATGGGCATGCTCGGCACGGTCGGCGTCACGATGACGGTCGACGCCTACGGGCCCGTGGCGGACAACGCGGGTGGCATCGCAGAGATGTCCGAACTTGGCGATGACGTCCGAGCCATCACCGACGCCCTCGACTCCATTGGGAACACCACGGCCGCCGTCGGCAAGGGATTCGCCATTGGCTCCGCTGCCCTCACCGCGCTCGCCCTCTTTGCCGCCTTCAAGACGGCAGCGGGCTCGAACGTCAACCTCACCCTCGACGACCCGATGGTCGTCATCGGCCTCCTCATCGGTGGCGCGCTGCCGTTCGTTGTGGCCGCCATGACCATGACCTCGGTCGGCAAGGCTGCCGGCGACATGGTCGAAGAAATCCGCCGCCAGTTCCGCGAGATCCCTGGCCTCCTCGAAGGCAAGGAAGGCGTCAAGCCCGACTCCGCAACCTGCGTTGACATTTCGACCAAGGCCGCCCTTCGTGAAATGATGCCCCCCGGCGTGCTCGCCATTGTGGCCCCCATCGCCGTTGGGTTCGTCCTCGGCCCCTCCGCCCTTGGTGGCCTTCTCGCCGGCGCGCTGGTGACCGGTGTGCTGATGGCGCTCTTCATGGCCAACGCTGGTGGCGCGTGGGACAACGCGAAGAAAGCCATCGAGCAGAACCACATCGAGGGTGCAAAGAAGGGCGACGAAGCCCACGCTGCGGCCGTGATCGGTGACACCATCGGTGACCCGTTCAAGGACACCTCGGGCCCTTCTCTGAACATCCTGATCAAGCTCATGTCCATCGTGGCGGTCGTGATCGCACCGAGCCTGAGCGCGACCGGCCTGCTTTGAGCAGGTCGTCGGATTCATCAGGCACCGTGGGGATGGCCGTCCATGCGGCCGTGGCTCCTGCTCGTTGTGCTGCTGAGCGCCCCGCTGGCTGGCTGCCTCGAGGGCCCACGCGTGAGCGGCGTTCAGGACGGTGAGGAGGGTCCGCTCGTCCTCCCTGAGTGGGCGGTTGGGGACTGGTGGCTGTACACCTTCGTGACACCAGAATTCGGTGAGGATTCCGCCCGCCTCGTGGTGGCCGAGGGGCTCGACGACGATGCCGTCTGGATGCTTGGGATCTCCAGCGAACGCGAGGCCCTACGGCACGCGGTGTTGAACCACAACCCTTTCCTTGGCCGCGTGACGATGGACGCGCTCAGCGTCTACGAAAACGGAGACCCCCAATCCGTGTTCGCTTTCCCCATGTCGTCTGGGGATGCCTGGTCCTTCACCCTGCTCGGGCAGGAATGGTCGGCCAGCGTCGCGTCCTCGTCGACGACGAGCGCCCGTGTTGTCGCCCAATCCGAGGACGGGCACGCGTTGGACTACGTGTTTGATGGAAGCGCAGGCTTCCTTCGTTCCCTCACGTGGGTGGACGGGGATGGCGTCGAACGGCTGCGGATGGGGCTGATGGATGCTGGAGCCGGTTTCGAAGGCGACGTGCACTTCCTTCGGGCCACAGACCTCTATGCTGGGGTCTTTCAGAACAGCGATGTGGAGGTACGCGATACCTTCCTTGACAGCGGGCACCCCTCGGGGGCCGGTTTTGATGTCCTTGTGTGGTACATCGATGCGTCCATCGTCGGTGGTGGCTCTGGGAGCCTCGTCCTGAAAGACCACTCGAGCGGGACCGCCCTCAGCCGCGCATGGGGCTCCGGTTCGACGGAGCGCGGGGCAGTGGGTTCGATTCCTTCCGCGTCCGGTGAGTACCAACTGATCGCCCACGTGCAGGGCGGTGGTTCAAGCGTGGAACTCCGCGTGGCGGGTGCCATCGTTCAGCAGTGGAGCCTTTCCTGAGGTGTCCGTCGTGCCCACCCTGCTGATGATGCACGGGATGACGGGGACCGCGGCGATGATGCGAGAATTTGCGGAGCGCATCCTCCCGGACGGATGGACCCTGTTGGTTCCCGAAGGTCGGTATGCACATCCTCGACGGGGCTTCAGTTGGTGGCGGTACGAGGATTGGAGCGCCCCTCCCTCCGAACGAGGCCATCTGTCCCGGATGGAATTGATGGACGTCGATGCCTCGCTGGCGCAACTCGAACAAGAGGTCGCGCACCACGCGCCGGCTGGCCCTCTCGTCGTGGGCGGGTTCAGCATGGGTGGTGCGATGGCGCAGGAGATGCTCCACCTCCCGTTGGCGGAACGCATCATTGGGGTCATCGCCCTCGGCACGCGGCTGGTGCGGCCGATGGAATTGCGCCTTCGTCTTGAGGAGGTTGAGCCGAAGCACTTGTTTTGGATGCACGGGACACGGGACGTCCGTGTCCCGATCGAAGACGGTTGGGCCGTCGCCCACCTCTTCGAGGCGGGGGGGTGGGCCACGGAACTCATCGAGCATGGCAAAGGGCACATGATCCCAACGGAACATCACGAGGCTGTCCGCGAGTGGCTCGTGGCGATCGAGCGGGAATGGGAAGAGCGCGTTCACCGAAGGTAGCGGCTGGTCTCATCGAAACCGCCGATGAACATGGGCTGCTCCCCTCGTAGGTCGAGGATCACAGGGACGGTTCGGTGGCCGGTCGCAGCGACCACCTCGCGTTGCATTCCTGGGTGCTGGTCAAGGTTGACTTCTCGAACGGACATTCCCTTTTGCGCCAGCAACCGCTTCGCTGCGGTGCAGTAGGGGCAGAAGGTTGTGGTGTACATGAGGAACTCCTCCTCGGTTTCTGCTGCGTGCGTCAGCACGAGGTCGGTCATGCGGCCTCCGCCACATTGGTCCCACTTCAATCCTGACATCGACCGACCTTTCAAGGACCGGGGTGCTGAGCCCTTCGCATGGCCACCGTCGCTGTCCTTGCCGCCACCAACGACCGGAACCTTGCCCTTGCAGAGCGCTTCGCTGCGGCCATCACGGCGGCAGGTCACGAGGCCAGCGTCACCGCGCTCTCCGACCTGTCCATGCCCATCTTCACCACCGAGGAATCGAAGGCGAACGGAGCACCGGCAACCTTGGACGCGTTATGGGACGTCTTGTCAGCCGCGGACGGATGGTTGGTGTGCGCGCCTGAATACAACGGTGCGGCTCCACCCACCTTGGTCAACGCCATCACGTGGCTCTCCACCCGATGGAACGATTTCCGAGCCCTGTTCAACGGCCGTCCTGTTGGTCTTGCCACCTCCTCCGGTGGTGGCGGTGAATACATCATCACGGCGATGCGCAACCAATTCCTCTTCCTTGGCTGCGACGTTATTGGTCGAAGCATCATCGAGAAGGGCGGCGACGAGGCAAAGCAAGAGAGCATCGAGCACCTCGTTGAGCGCCTGCTGTCTCGCTGCTGATCAGCCATACAGCGCCGCGTGCTTCTGACGCACTTTGGCCACCTTTGGCGCGACCACCATCGCGCAGTACGGATTGCCCGGGTTGAGCGCGAAGTAGTCGTGGTGCTCGACTTCCGCAGGCCAGAAGGGATGCTCGTCCTTGGCTTCGACCTGCGTGGCCAAGGCCGCACCGTACCACCCTTCGACCTCCTCCATGACGTTGTGCAGCAGTGCTGCTTCTTCCTCTCCGTCGACGAAGACGATGCTGCGGTATTGCGGTCCAATGTCGTTCCCCTGCCGGTCCACTTGTGTCGGGTCATGGGCCGTGAAAAACACGCGCCAGAGCGTCGCGAGGTCGATGGTGGCTTCGTTGTAGGTCACCTCCACCACCTCGGCATGCCCGGTGCGCTTGCCGCACACCTCGCGGTAGGTGGGGCGCTCAACGTGTCCACCTGCGTATCCAGGACGCAGTTCCTGCACGCCTCGAAGGCCCTTGAGGGCGGCTTCGATGCACCAAAAACACCCTCCACCAAGAACCGTCGTCGCCATGGAAGGCCCTCAGCTCCGTCGGCTATCAAGGCCTGTGCACAGCCTCATAGCCGCCCTGCCTCAACATGAGCCATGGCACGTCGCAGCGTACGGACCACCATCCACACCCGGACGGTCCGCGAAGGAGGCGGATTCCTCGTTCGTCGACCCGCTGCGATGGGGGCGATGATGAGTCCATTCTTGCTGCTCGACGAAATGGGACCGGTCCATTACGGTCCGGGGGAGGCCATTGGAGCGCCGGACCACCCTCACCGTGGTTTCGAAACGGTCACCTACCTGCTCGACGGTTGCATGGTGCACGCGGATTCCGCTGGGAACAGCGGTGTGCTCTCGCCCGGCGACGTGCAATGGATGACGGCCGGCCGCGGGGTGATCCACAGCGAACTGCCCCATCCTGATTTTCTGGCCTCAGGGGGGCGAAGCCACGGGTTCCAAATTTGGGTGAACCTGCCTGCCTCGCAGAAAATGATGGCGCCACGGTACCAAGACGTGCCGTCGGCGTCCATTCCTGAAGCGCGTTCCGACGACGGTGGCGTCTGGGCCAAGGTCATCGCAGGTTCCTGCCTCGGGGCCGAGGCGGTGATCGATACGGTGCTTCCCATCACCTACCTCCACCTGCGCATGCAACCGGGTGCGACCCTGCTTCAGCCCGTGGCGCACGACCTGAACGCCATGCTGTACCTCTTCGGTGGGGCAGTGGAGGTGGAGGGGCGACGGGTCGAGGACGGCCACCTCGCACTCTTGTTGCCGGGCGATGAGGTTGAATTGACCGCCTGCGAGGACGGGGCCGAACTGCTGCTGCTCGCTGGCCCGGTGCTTGACGAACCCATCGCTCGGTACGGGCCGTTCGTGATGAACACCGAAGAGGAAATCGTGCAAGCCATCGACGATTACCGCGCCGGCATCCTCGCCTGAGCCCTAAGCAACCGGTGCTGCGCCCTCATGTTGCTGTGCTCCACCATGCCGGGGATCAGCGCGGCGTCAACCAACCATCCAATGCCAAGGAAACCGAAGGTCACGAGGAACAGCACGCCGCTCAAAGGTCGATTGAGGTAGAACCGATGCCCTCCGAAGACACCAATGAAGAGCCAGAAGATGTACGAGAGGAGGATGTCCTTCTCTCCAGGCATGCGGGCGACGGGGACCGTTCGGTGTGAAGGAACCACAGGAACGGCCACGTGCTGAACCACCGTGGCGGGCGTGAACGCAACCTGCGCAGGGGCCGGTGCCGGCGCCGCAGCGTAATGGTGGTGGTGGTGGATGACGTCGCCCGTGTGAAGGTCCCCCGCTACGACGCTGTCGTGCAGGGAGGGGGTCGGCGGGCTTCCCTGCACGGGTGTGGCTTTGTGTGCCTTGCATTGAACCCTCCGTGTCCGGCACGGTCCCCTGAAATCCGTCTGCGGTCGCGTCGCTTCGGGAGAACCGTTTTACAGGCATCGAACGATAAACTCGCATGGGGCCAGGTTCGCTGATTGTTCCAGCAAGCCTTGAGATGGTGAACACGGGGAGCCTGAGCGAGGCCAATCAGGTGGCCTTCCAACCCGTGGCGGCTCAGCGCAACGAAGGGCTGGAGCATTTCTCGCAGGTCATCCTCTACGGTGTCGCGATGGTCTCCATTTGGGGGGGCATTTTCTCCCTCGCCTTTGGGCAAGGGGGCACGGAATCGAATTACCTGATCTTGGGCCTCGGTGGGCTCCTTTCCGCAGGCATGGCCTTTGTGATGGTGGAGAACCGCGTTCGCTCGCACAACGGGCACCTCGAGGATCCACAGGGTTACCTGCTTGGCTTGGGATGTTTTTTCCTCGCCGTCGGGGTGATGTGGGGCTCACGATTCCTCATTGGTTGGGCTGATGGTACCGGGGCGATTTCCGGTCTTGCCGGAGAAGGCGTCGGGTCGTGGTCCTTCACCAGCGACATGTGGCATCCAAACGCTGGCGCGGCCCTCGTTCAGGCCAGCCTCACCTTCGGAATGATGCTTGGCATGATGCGGTTGATGAAGCGGTATTCTGGTTCCACCCTCTTCGGTTGGGCGGTCACGGTTTTCGCCCCCGTTGGGCTGCTGTGGGTTGGCCTTGGCACGTGGGTCTCCTGGTCCGAGGGCGTGGTCGGGGTGGAACTGACGCTCTCGGTGCTTCTGCTCTGCGCCGCGTCCATGTACGCCAGCGTTCGGTCCGACCTTGCCTTTACCTTCGGGGTGGCCGCGGTGACGACCAGCCTGCTTCCGGTCGTGTACCAAATGGTTGCTTCCGATGGGGACGCCTTCAGCGGGTACGGCATGCTTGTGCCCCTGATTTTCCTGCAGGGGTACTTCGCCTACGATGAACGTCTGCGACGAGAACTCGTCGAGCGTATCTCGTGGGGCATGGTGGGCATCGTTGGCCTGGTGATGGTCACCGTGATGACCTCGACCACGGAGGTCAGTGTTGGCGGAATCACGCCGAGCGACCTCGGTCTGGACCCAAGCGTCGTGACCTTGGGTGTCGTGCTCTGGTTCAGCCTCCTTCTCGGCTACTTCCCGGCGGTGCACAAGCGCCGCATTCCTGCGATGCCCATCGTGCTCGCGGCGACCTTGTGGACCCTGAACGGGGACGCGGCCACGGTCCCGTGGATCGTGGCGATGGCCGTGACGGTTTACATGCTGGGTGTCGCGGAAGCGACGCGTCCGTGGGTGGCGACCTCGACGCTGGTGGCGCTGACCGCGTCCATGCTGCTTCGCGACGTGCTCATTCGAGAAGGCGGTCTCGATGCGTCTTCCTTGCTTGATGGCACCCTGAACGGGATGCTTCCCTTCGCGGTGCTCGCGTTGTCCGTGATTGGGCGGCAACGGGCGCTGGTGCCGCGCGCTGCACCCATGGTGATCGTGCTGCTCATGGTCCTGACCCCCTCCTTCAACGCGCTGATGGAGGAGGCGTCGTGGCTCGGCTGGGCCGTCGCCTTGGTGCCGCTGGTGCTGTGGCAGATGGACAGCAGGTCCGTGGACGACGACGGGAGCGCGCTCTCCACATCCCTGCAGGGGCTTGTCGCGTCCACCATCGTTGCCGTTCTGGCGTTGGCCGGACGCCTCACCCTTCCTGTTGGGGGAGCGGAGGCGCCGGTCCTCCTCGCGGCTGTGCTTGTGTATGGCGTCGGGCGCCTGTCCCGCCCACGGCAATGGGGCACGGGCGCGCTCGTTGGCGCGATGTTGCAGCCGCCAAACAGCGAAGCGCAACCGCGCACCACCGCCGGCCTCGACGACCCAAGCCTGTTGGTGGCGCTGATCCTTCTTGCAGACGCAGGAACGGGGCTCGGTGGTACCGGTGCGTTGCTGGTGCTGCCCTTGCTTCCACACCTGCTCATCCTTGGTGAAGCCCTCGCGTTGGAACGCATCCGCTCCATCGACCGCTTGTACGGCATGCTCGTGCTTTGCTTGTTGACGGTCTGGCCTTTCGCCGCAGGTCTCTGGAGCCTTGGCTCCCTCCCGACAGGGGATGGAACAACCCACCTGTTGCTCCATGAACTCGGCCTCGTCGGCATTCCGGTCGTGGTGCTGG
>JAYPDK010000008.1:0-48927 GCA_038125145.1 Candidatus Poseidoniaceae archaeon | reverse complement strand
ATCGTCGGCGTGAACGTGCACGTGATGGACGAGGAGGGCTCGATTCCCGTTCAACACATCGACCCTGAACTGGCCCGAGCTCAGCATGAGCGGTTGGATTCCCTGCGTTCTTCAAGGAATCAAACCCTCCATCGCGCATCGCTTGATGCACTGCGCATTGCTGCCAGAGGGACTTCGAACCTCTTCCCATACGTGCTCGATGCGGTGCGTTCGGAGGCGACCGTTGGTGAAATTTGCACGGTCCTTCGCGAATCCTTCGGTGAATACACCCCCCCAGGAGGGCTCTGAGGTGCTCGCATGACGTTCGGACCCATCACCATCGACCACATCGGGATTGCAACGGAATCGTTGGACGACGCCACCATGTTCTGGTCCTTGCTCGGATTGGCACGCGTTGGATTGGACGAGACCGTTGAAGAACAAGGCGTCACGACTCGTTTTTTTGAAACGGCCGTCGACCATCGCCGTCACCCACCAAAGGTGGAATTGCTTGAACCGACCGGACCGGAGACGCCCGTTGGTCGTTTCCTCGAACGTCGTGGACCTGGGGTGCAGCAAGTGTGTTTTCACGTCGGTGATCTCGAGGGACTCATCGCTCACCTCATGGCCAACGGCATCGTGATGATCGACGAGGTTCCACGCCGTGGCGCTGGAGGAAAGCGGATCGCATTTGTCCATCCAAAGTCGACGGGCGGCGTGTTGGTCGAATTGACGTCAACCGAGTGAAGTGGGAGCATGACGGGTGACGTGCTCGCTCGGCTTCGTGCTGTCAGCAAGCAGTTTGGGGATGTGCTTGCCCTCGATGGCATCGACATCGACATCCACCATGGCGTCAGCACGGCGTTGGTTGGTGGCAACGGTGCTGGGAAAACGACGCTGCTTCGGATCCTCGCAGGCGTCTACCGCCCAAGCCACGGAACGGCCTTGCTCGGCGCTGGCGACATCGTTGACCATCGGCGCCGCATCGGCGTCATGACGGAATCAACCGGCCTGCATGTGCGCCTGACGGCATGGGAAAACATCCGGTTTCATGCGCGGTTGTTTGGGGTGGAAGACAGCGTTGCGCGCCGACGTGCTGAAGCGCATGCGGCCCCACTTGGCATGCTTGGCGCGCTTGACCGACGGACGGAGGGATTCAGCCGAGGAATGCGTCAAAAGACCGCCCTGCTCAGAGCCCTTGTCCATGAACCCGACCTGTTGCTGTTGGACGAACCAACGGCGGGGCTTGACATCACGAGTGCACGTGCTGTCCGGAGCCTCATCGAGGAACTTGTCGCCGTGGGTCGAGGTGTGGTATGGTCCACGCATGACTTGGGGGCTGCTTCCGTATGCGACCGTCTTGTCATCGTTCACAATGCAAAGATCGTCGCTGACGGGCCACTCTCAACCTTGCTGAACGAAGCAGGCGTTGATGGCATCGAAGCCCTTCACCAGATGCATACAGCCGAAGCGACGCGGGAATTCCTCGAAGGCGCGGAGGTGGGAGCATGACGCCATGGCACCGAACGACCACCATTGCGTCACGCGAACTCCTTGATTTCGTGCGCGACTGGAGGACCATCCTCACGATGCTGCTCATTCCACTGCTGCTGTTCCCCCTGCTCTTCGTCGTCCTGCCCGTCGTCGTGGGGGGCCAGGCCGAAGAACTCGCAGCGACAGAAGCGAACGTATTGGTGTACGGCAACCTCCCTACGAATTTGTCCGACGCGCTGATGGAGGCCAACGTGAACCTGCTTTCGCCTCCCGTCAACAGCACGGGCGTGGACGATCAACAGCAAAATGCACACGTTCGAGAAGGCGTGCTGGACGTCATCTTGGGTTGGTCCCTCGGTGACGATGAAGTCTACACGGTCCACCTTCGGTACATGTCCACCGCTTCGGTCAGCTCCGATGCCCGCATGCGCGTGCTGACCGCGGTTTCGGAGTGGGAAGAAGAGGAACGCGTCCGTCGCGTTGAGGCTGGAGGTTTGGACGCGAACACAACCCTCGACCCTGTCCGATACGATACGGCATCCGTGGATTTGGCTTCGCAAAGCGAGCGGCAGGGGTGGCTTCTATCGTCGTTCATTCCGCTGATGTTTGCCATGTGGATGGTCTCCAGCGCCATTCAACCCTCCATCGACATGACGGCCGGTGAACGTGAACGTGGATCGCTCGAAGCATTGTTGTGTGCACCCGTCCACCGATGGGAATTGCTCGCAGGAAAATGGGCCGCTGTCTCTATCATCGTCCTGACTGGCGTGTTTTTGCAGGTGGCGGGCCTGCTTTTTGCGCTCACATACCTTGCAGGCCCGGGTTTGCTTGAGATGCCACACCTGAGTCTTTTGTCCACCCTGCTCCTCACGGTGGCAGTCGTGTGCTTCTCCGTCATGGTCGTCGCCACCGAACTCGCGGTCGCTATGCGTGCACGTTCCGTCAAGGAAGCAGGCGCAGCCTTGGCGCCGCTTGGTCTCCTCGTGCTCGTTCCTGCCATCATTGTCCAAGTGGTGAACCTGGACGGCGTCGAAGGCGTGTGGTTCGCCGTCCCTGTGGTGAACGTGATGCTCGCGATGCGTGAACTTCTGCTGGACCGAGTTGATGGAGTTCATACAGTGATCTGGTTGAGCACCACCTTGTTGTACACCCTTCTCGCGTTGGGCTACGCACAACGTCAATTCGACCGTGAAGACCTCGTGTTGGGCGCGTCGTAATCGCCAGCGATTCATTGAAGAATACCATGCCCCTCCCAACGTTATGCCGAAGGTGTCCTTGGACATGCCGGACCAACTGAAAATGGACTTGGAAGCCCACGTTGGCGACCATGGAAAGTTTGTGAGCCTCGCGGACGCCATTCGGACAGCGTGTCGAAAAATGCTCGACCATTTGGACGATGTCGACGCACGGCACGGTCGAATTGGGGGTGAGCGTTGATGGTTAGCAAACATGAGGCCATGGGGGCAGTGAGAACACTGCTCGAGTACCTTGAGGGAAACGCGGAGCGTGAGGGCCTCAAGCGTACACCTGAACGGGTGATCGAGGCCTGGGGTGAGATCTTTTCAGGCTACGATTCCGACGCTGCTGAACTTCTCAACGCCACCTTCAATGGTGAAGGGTACGATGGAATTGTTCTGCTCAGGGACATTGAATTCCACAGCACGTGCGAGCACCACCTGCAACCGTTCAGCGGTGTCGCCCATGTTGCCTACATCCCAGTGGATCGGATTGTTGGCATCAGCAAACTTGCTCGGATTGTCGACCATCACGCCCGCCGACTTCAAAATCAGGAACGAATCACCACGGGAATCGTTCAGGACCTTGTCGAGCATTTGGCGCCACTGGGGGCTGCAGCGGTGCTCGAAGCACGCCACGGCTGCATGCGCTGCCGTGGGGTCAAGAAGCAGCAAGCCATCATGACGACGAGCGCCATGCGCGGTGTGTTCTTCGATCGTTCAGAGGCGCGGGCTGAACTGTTTCAGCTTCTGGCCCATCGTGCTGTTCCCTGAGGTGGCCGGCATGGAATACCCCATCGTGGAAATCTTTCATTCGGTGCAGGGGGAAGGCTTCCACGCAGGCCGCCCGCACGTGTTCGTTCGTTTCGGTGGATGCAACCTGCGATGCTCATGGTGCGATACTGATTTTGACACACATACCGACATGCGTCTGGACGACATCCTCGACGAGATTGAATCCTATGCATGCCAACGGGTCGTCCTGACCGGTGGCGAACCCATGCTGCAGGACCTTGGTCCGTTGTGCAACGCCCTCCACGAACGTGGCGTTCACATCTCCATTGAGACCAACGGCACCCTTCCGATCCCGGACGGGTGGATCGATTGGATCTGCGTCTCGCCAAAGGACCAAGTGTACCCCAACGTCAGCATCCGCCAACGCCATGGCCATGAACTCAAGGTGGTGTACGTCGGGCAAGACCTCTCAATGTATGCGGACCTTGTGGACGGATTTGAGCATCACTTTTTGCAACCTTGCTACGACGAGAGCAAGGATGCCGGAGCCAACGGGCACACCTTTGGCGTCGTGGCAGAGCAAGTCTTGCAGCACCCCTCGTGGCGTCTCTCCCTTCAAACGCACAAATGGATGGGGGTGCGTTGATGGGTGTGCCGACGGTGATGGCGCTGTCCGGTGGGATGGACTCGACGTGCCTGATGCTCCGGCTGCTTCGGGAGGGCCATCCGGTCACAGCGTTCGGGTTTGAGTATGGTCAACGCCATCGCCTTGAATTGGACCGTGCTGCTCACAACGTCGAGTTGCTTCGTGAACGAGGTTGCGAACTCACGTTCCATACCATCGACCTTCGAAGCGCGATGGCGTCGTTGCATTCTGCCCTCACGGACCAGACCATGGACATGCCAATGGGGCACTACGAAGAGGACGACATGCGTCAAACCGTTGTGCCAAACAGAAATGCCGTGTTCAGTTCGTTGTTGTATGCTAAGGCCTTGTCCCTTGCCACCACGAGCAACGGCCAAGCCCACGTGGCCCTTGGGGTTCATAGCGGCGACCATGCCATCTATCCCGATTGTCGGCCAGCGTTCTATGACGCCCTTGGTCACGCCTTCCGGATTGGAAATTGGGATTCAGAAGGCGTTCAATTTGTGCTCCCGTACCTCCATCTTGACAAAGCGGGAATCCTGAGGGATGGCCTTCAGTCCTGCACGAGTCTGAACCTCGATTTCGATCGTATCATGTCCAACACGCTCACTTCGTACCAGCCCGACGATGAGGGCCGATCTGCAGGGACGACGGGCTCGGACGTGGAACGCATCCTCGCCTTCCACGACATCGGCCGAGTGGACCCGTTGGAATACATCAACCCCTGGGACGATGTGGTTGCACACGCGCTCGCGTTGCGGGAGCAGCACGAGGAGGCTGGGCCATGAAGGGCGAGCGAAAGAGCATCGACGAGTGGAGGGCCATCCTGCCACCACTGGTCTTCCACGTCACGCAGGAGGGTGGGACGGAACGCCCGCACACCGGGGCGCTCATCGACGAGCACAGGATGGGCACGTACCGCTGTGTCTGCTGCGAGGCCGTGTTGTTTCTTGGTCGTGGTAAATTTCCCAGCGGTTGCGGATGGCCCGCGTTTCACTCCGAAGCACCCGGGGCGTCCATCCGCAGGTTGGAGGACCGCACCTACGGCATGCGCAGGATCGAAGTTCGCTGCGGCACGTGTGATGCCCACCTTGGTCACGTCTTCAACGATGGACCTCGGGAGCACGGAGGCGAACGATACTGCATCAATTCGGTGTGCTTGGCGTTCAACCCAGAGGAGGAAGAACCATGACAACAACCATTCGGCGATGGGTTGAGACGGACACTGGACACAGGGTGCCAAACCACGCCAGCAAGTGCGCGCACCTTCACGGCCATCGGTATCGGTTTGAGGCAGAAGTTGCCGGAGACCTCGTCACCACATCGGGAGCGAGCGACGAAGGCATGGTGGTGGATTTTGGGGACATTTCCCGCATCTTGAACGAGCACGTGCACGATGTCGTCGATCACGCTTTTTTGGTGCACGAGGAGGATGAGGCTGGACGTGCTGCGTGTGCAGCGATGGGGGACGGTCACCGCACCGTCGTCCTCCCCTTTCCACCAACCGCGGAACACTTGGCAGCGTGGTGCTTTCATAGGGTCGATGCAGCACTTCGCGCGACCTACGGGGACCGGTTGACGTTGGTGGCGTTTCACGTTCGAGAGACGCCGAAGTCCTGGGCCACCTACCGGCCGTGATCAGCGGTCAAGGCGGCGGCGGCGGTCCTTCAGCCAACGGGGGTCGCCGCCGGCGTATTGCAAAGCCGTCGTAGCATCAACAACAGCACCGACAAGCCGCGTCATCTCATCGTCAGATGCACCGCTTCGAGCGGTGATCCTCGTGAGGGTTTGCTTGACGCTTTCTCGTCGTTCGGGCTGACCCGGCAACGCCTCCGAAAATTCGGAAACTGCCTCACGGACAACACCTCGAAGCGTTGGGTCCGATCGACGGGACAAGGGCGTGACTTCAGGCAAGGCTGCGTCCTTCCCTTGTCGTTCGAGCACCCGCCTCCGGTGCAATTCGTACAAGAACAGGGTGACGGCGTGACTGAGGTTTGCAATTGGGTATCCCTCCCAGGTCGGAAGCGTCGCCAGAAGGTCACACCGCTCAAGGTCGGATGCATCCAGGCCCTTTCCTTCTTCGCCGAAGACCAAAGCCACGTGAGCCTCTCCCTCTTCGACACGGTCTGCAAGTTCCCACGGATGGAGAAAGTGGCGAAAGAGGGTTTTCCTCCCGAGTTCGCGCTTTCCAGAGGTGCCAACCACCAAGGTCGCGTCCCGAACCGCGTCGTCCAACGATTCGTACACAGTGCAGGCATCGAGGATCAATCCGGCGTGTTTCGCACGGTTACGTGCTTCATCATCATCGGGACTACAACGAGGAGCCACCAATCGGAGTTGATTGAACCCGTGGTTCAGCATACCTCGGCACACCGCGCCAAGGTTTCCAGGATGCGTGGCACCAACGAGGACAACCGTCAGCCGGTAAGGGTCACTCGGCAACGGCACGTCGGATCGGAACCCCATAGGATCACTCCAACGTGCCAATGAGTTCAGCAAGGCGCCTCGGGTCGACCGGTTGATACAGGAACGCGATGAAGCCCCCTCGCTCCCGGTCAGGCATTGGTATGGAACGCTTGCGGACATCCAGCCGTTCGCGCAACAGCGCAAACAATCGGTTCAACACTTCTGCGTCATCTGCGTGAAGGCTGACGGGGTCGTTGTCCCACGACACATGGACCGCCGTCATCGGCGTGGCCTCGTTCAGTCTTGCCTGCGCTGGCGGTATCGGGTCACGTACCCGGCGATCCAATTGCGAAGCTTCTTCGATTCCACGTCGGTCAATTGGTTGACCATCTGCTTGTTGTGGTTGAAATCCTCAGTGAACTTCTCACCGTGCTGCTCAACGAGTGCAATGGCGCGAATTTTGATGAAACTCGGTCGGATGTTGCCCATGATGCTCACTCCGCAAGGGTGACTTCGATTGGGAAGTCAGGTTCGTCGTGCCGGGTCACCTTCAGGCGAACCTTGCGAGGGGGATGTTCAATGCCCCTGGACCAAATGTGTTCGTTGACCGCCGGGTCGATGTAGATCTGTTCGTCGGGCTTCACCTTGAGGTGGCGAATCACCTGGTCACGGATGATTTGCATCGCGCGGGGGGCGCGCTTGTAGCGCGTGATGTTCCATGCGTTCCGCAATGGCACAACGAGTTCGGATTCAGCTGCACGGACCATGTTCTCACCTCATCGCTGCAACTTGCTGCGGCGCCAGTGGTGGCGCTTGCCGTGGGTCACCGTGTTCCTGTTGGTCTTGAGCATGACCCACACAGGGACGCGACGGTTTTGCTTCCCTGCCTTGAGCAGGCGGGTTTTCTTCGCTGCGGGCTTGATCTTGGACATCACATCACCTCAGTACTTGTCGAGACCGGGGTACGACGCTTCTGCCGTTGGTCGCACGTCGTGGGCCACCGCATCGAGCATGCGCTGGCCAGCGGCGGTGACCACGCGGCCACGGTGGAGCATTTGCGTCTCGCCGTCGACGTTTTCGATCGGCTTCAGGTCGACCAATTCAACCAAGCCTGCGGCTTCAAGTTGCTGGATGGCCGTTCGAATCACGTGCCGGGAGCCGGCGGCGGGCGTGTTTGGCATGGATCCGTTGTCCTTGTAGCCGCCAAAGGATTGCGACAGTGCCGTCACGCCAACGGGCCCCTGGCGGGCGATCTTGCGGAGGATGGCAGCCGCACGGACTTGCCACCAGTCCGTCTGCGTGGGTGGGCGCTCACGTGTGACGCCCGTTTTGACGAACTCTGCCCATTCAGGAGCAGACACTGCGCCTTCTTCGACGAGCTTCGCGCCGAGGGCTGGGATGAGCAAATCAACCGGGACGTCGAGGTACGTCGTCATCCAAACCACCGAACAGGTCGGCGACCGTGCCCCCCTATATCAAGGGCTCGGGGCCGAGACGCCCCGCTGTCCGCGCAGTCACGCGGTCTGTGGAGGTGTGAACATGTTCTTCAACATCAGCCATGACCACACCACATGAGGAAGGCGTTGGCACAGAACCCAAACCTCCTCCGAACCCTGCTTGGTCTGTCGTTCACGCTGATTTTTCTTCTCTCGTACGCCGTGTATGCCAACACAATTTCGACGTCGTACTACACGTACACCACGACGTCGCATGAACACGTGGATTCGGACGTTGATCTTGTTCGCAACCATGACGCTGAAACCAACGTGACGACCTGGTCCGCGAACGTCACAATCGACCGATACAACCTGACATGGGTGGAGGTGACCGCCAGTGCCTTGGCCGATGGGTCCGTCCTTCGCGTGCAAGATGCGTCTGGGTTGTACACCCATCCCCTCCTGGGGGATTCGGAAGCGGACGGGTTTTCTTGCCTCGTTGACTGCCGCCTTGAGGTCATAACCGAACTTGAGGAGGACGAAGGAACAGCCACCTTCCTTGCGTTGGCCACCAAAGACCCCGCGGCTCGGTCAAACGGAACGGTTGTTTCCAGCGGCATCGAAGCGGCCTGGGAGGATGCAGCAAACAACATTGAACACCGTCATGGAAGCAACGTGTTACGGATCGCAATTGAAGAACCAGGCAATCGCAGCACGGCACCTTCCCTCTCCGTCCGAACGGTCAACGAGGAATTGGCATCTGTGCAGGCCTTTGAGGTCGATGTTGCCTCTGAATTCATTTGGGCACTTACCGCCGTGTTTGCTTGTTTTTCGCTGGTCTTGTTGCCAGCATTTGCGGCGTACGCGGTGGCACGACGACGTGAGCAACGAACGGAAGCGGCGCTCGTGGACGCACAGGACAACGATGACGGCCGTCCCGCGGCCTCAGGTTCAGGTTCGAGTGGCGGGGAGTACGTCGACTGAACACCTCCGCCGCGGCCGATATATAGGTCAGCGTGGTTGACGGGGCATGGCCAAATCACGCGCATGGGCCCTCCTCGCCCTCATGCTGCTTGCAGCACTCGGGCCAATCGCGGCGGCGGGTGGTCGGTCATCGGGTGTGGATTTGTCCGTCACCGATACCTCGTTCGCCTACACCACATCTGGGGATGAAGGAAAGTACAGGATGTTTTCCTCAAACCACCCGATCCCCGGGTTCAACAGGCCTGAATCCCTGTATGTGATTGACGCAATGGTGAACGTTCCCATCGAACTCAGCGTGACCGTCACCAATGGTGGGGCCGTTTCGTCGGTTCGGTCCGACGTTCGAGTGCTCGTCCTTCACGACGAATACGACCGATTTGAAATCGCGAACGTCACGGAGCCGCTGAATCCGATTTCAGGTGGGTCCAGCGGCATCGTTGACTTCGTGTTCACCCCGACCTATGCCGGAAACCATTCCCTCCAGGTTCACGTGCTCCAGCCCAGCGTCGACGACAACCCGACGAACGATATGCTGACCCGACGGATCACGGTAGGTGCGCGGTATTGGAACTGCGATTCACTCTCCAACTGGACGGCCACCGGTGAATGGGGATTGAACAGCGACACTTCGATTTCGATGGGCTCGTCGTGCCATGCAGGGAACGGTGATGGCTCAACGTACAGCGCCAACACCGTGTCCAGATTGAACACGCCGCTCATGGACCTGTCTGACGCCGTCGCTTCAGGCACACGCACCATGGGGCTGACCTTCTTCTACACCGGATGGGTGGTTTCGCCGGACGAGGTGAGCCTCGAGGCGCGCACCGCCGCAGGCGGTTGGGAGGAACTTGCCAGTTTCAGCCCGACCGTGGACAACAATTTCCAGCTCGATGGGTCCAACTGGAACACATTTTCACTCAACTCGGGCGGGTACACGTCCCCACTAATTCCTATCGCACCGGACCGCCACCTCCATGCTGGGTCATCGTTCCGATGGTCGTTGACGAGTGACGCATCATCCGAGGACATCGGTTTCTGGTTCGATGAGACGGTGTTGGTGTACGACCAGGCTGCCCGAGCAGAAGCCTACGGGCTCACCGTCACGGGACTCGGAACCCAAGGCGCGGTCCCGGGAGGCTGGGGCGAAGTCAACCTTCGAGTGACGAATTCTGGCAACATCTCAACCAACGTACGCCCTGGGTTGGACGGATTGCCCACGGCATGGACGTCCTACACCCTGTTCTCGGACGGCAGCAGTGTGCCTTCGACGGGTTTCAATCTGCTCCCAGGCGGGTCGAGGGACGTTCAGGTACGACTCCAGCCAGATGAAAACGCGAGTGTTGGTTTCACCTCGCTGACTTTCAACGCTTCAACCGACCACCCGAATGTGTTCGGAACGGCACCCATTGGGTTCACCGTCCTCGCCGATCGGATCCCGGTGTTGCATGCGCCAGAACCACGTCCGATGTGCCCGCCGGAGCAAACGTGCGCATTTGCGATGTCGTTGTCCAACGAAGGCGCAGGTTCGGATGTCTTTGATCTCGCCATGGACACCTCGTCGCTCCCACAGGGCTGGGAGGTCGGATTTGCATGGGCTCAGGACGAATCGGTTCTCGTTCGGCCCGGTGAATCGGTTGCCATTGATTTGTTGCTCACCATCCCTGGAGGAGCGCCCGCAGACACCACGTCGACCTTCACCATGCACGCCACGGCGCAAAACGACAGCACTCGGGTGAGTTCAATCGACGTGGATGTCGTCGCCGCGATGGTCTCAGACATCAGCATCGAGGCTGTGGACGCTTTTCCCCCACTCGTGGGCGGTGGCACGTCGAGCATCAGCGTGGAAGTGACCAACAACGCTGGCCGGATGGACGTGCTCAACTTCGAAGCAGAATTTGAGTCGGAAGGCACGGAGTGGGTGGTCGCTGGGTTAAGCCGCGATCAAGCCGTAGTTGCCGCGCAATCGTCGACCACGATCCGCATCGACATCGTTGCTCCAAACGGAGCCAAAGCGAGCGACGTTCCACCCCGCGTACGCGTGGTGGTCTCTTCTGAGCGCAGCGGGATGACCCTGGTGTCATCATGGTACGACGGTCCAGAGGTGACGGTGGTGAATGGAGCCACGCTTGAAACGTCGGTGGACCTTTTGCGCGTTACCCCAACGTACGTCGCGGACATCCCGTTGTACCTCAACAGCACGTCCAACGACCGAGCCAACATCGACATCGACGTTCGTGGACTTCCGTTGGAATGGTCGTGGTGGACCAAACTTGACGACGTGAATGCCACGTCTCCAATCAGCGTCGAACCTGAAGGCGAGGTTGGGTCGCGCCTTTTGGTGGGCATCGCTGTGCTTGCACCCGTCGCCGAAACCGCGGGAAGCACGTTTACCGCAACGATCGTCGCATCGCACGATGGCGTGGAATTGGCTTCGCTTGACATTGATGCCATGGTGATGGTTGTTCGCGAACTTGCACTGGAATTGTTTGAGACGGACCGGGATGTCTCAAGCGGTTCCTCAGTGAACGTGAGTGGTCAGGTGCTGAACCAAGGGAATGCCCCAGAACCGCGCTTGTCGCTTCAGGTCGACGTCCAATCCACCCCGCCGTTGGAAGGGTTGGTGGCCTTTGTCACGACCTCGAACGGCGTCGCCCTGGTGTTGGGGGGAGCCAATCCGATGTCGTTGAGCGCAGGCGTTGCGAAGGCCTTCACAGTGGACCTTGTCGTCCCAGAGGACGCGCCCCTCGGCGCACGGATTGTTGTGAACGTTCGATTTGATGGGGGCGTGGGCGACGATGGGTTGCCCTATGTCTTTTCTGAAAGTCATCTCTTTGAGGTCTCAAGCCGTCGTGAACTTCGTCTCGATGTCGAATCGTTCTCCAACACCACGGCACCCTCAGGCGAGGGTGTGCGCATGTCCGTTCACGTTCAGTCATCGTCTTCCTTCGCAGAACGATTGACCCTCACGTTCGAAGCCCCCGATTCGTGGACGGTGGTGTGCGATGGATTTGGGGATGCGAGCGATGGTCTGACCGTTGACCTCGATCCTGGTCACATTGTGCTTCAAGAGCGGTTGATGCCGTGCACCGTCCTGCAAGGGGATGGACCCAGGGAGGGGCAGGTCACGGTTGAATTGCATCCCGACGAAGGGCCATCATCGTACGCTGAGCAATCGATCGACGTATCTTGGGCGATGCCTGAGGAGGAGGCGTCCGGCCTGTCTTCGACGGCTCTGTACGGTGGCCTTGGAGGGGTCGTCGCGCTTCTCGCCACCGTTGCGATGAGCCTCATCGTCCGTGGACGGCGTTCCACTCAAAGCAGCACGTTGCCCGTTGCCGAAGACGATCTCCATGCAAAGCATCACCCGACGGCAGAGGTGCCCGTTCAGCCAATGGGTAACTCCTCAGCACCGCCGCTCCCGAGCGATGGCCTGCCGCCCGGTTGGACCGTGGAACAATGGCAGCACTATGGGCACCAGTGGTTAGCCCAGCAAAACGGGCCTCAGTGAACCGGTGGTTGCGTGCAAATCGACGTCCCTCAAGACCACCCATTGCGTGGTATGGCGCCCATCCGTCTGCCTGTGTGGTGGGGCTGGCGGGGGCCTGTGGGTCGGACCTGCGACGACCCGGCTCATTCTGGACGCTGTGTCGTACTGAGGATTGAGAAGAAATTCTCCCGGTTGGAACGGTGGCTCGCACGTTGGCTCCGAGCACCAAAAGAAGTGCTGCGTCCTTTGGACGACATGAACAGCCTCGTTTGGGAATTGTGCGATGGCCAGCATGGGTTTCAGAGCATCGTCGAAGCAATGGACGCCACCTTCCACGAAGAAGCAGCCCCGGTTGTCGAACGCGTCACCCTCGCCATCGACATGTTCCAGTCGTTGGGGTTGTTGCTCGTCCGTCAGGTGGGTGCGCCGGTGGTGTGGACGACAGATCCCGGAGTCGTACCCGAAGGACAGAACCTCCCTCCACGGCATCCTGACCTGGACCTAGAGCATTCAGGGCAAGGCTGACCACGCAACCCGAAGGCCGGAACCATCCGACCGTTCCGTGGTCGCTAAGGCCCTCCTCGCAGCGACCCTCGTCGAATCGGATTCCATGAACCACGCTCCACCTCGGAGAACGCCCTTTCCAGAGGCATCGATGCACGGCTGTTCGGTTGTGTGTCGTTCGTCGTGAGGTGTTTGAAAGGAGTCTGCACACCATTCTGAAACGTTCCCCGCAAGGTCGAACAAACCCCAAGGATTGGGTTGCTTCAGGCCGACTTCCTTCGTCGATGAACCTGCGTTGCCGGCATGCCACCCACACGCATCGAGGTCCCTATCGTCGTCCCCGAACCACCATCGACCCTCCGTTCCGGCCCGCGCAGCGTATTCCCACTCTGCTTCCGATGGCAATCGAAACGTCCCCGGCCGGCCTTCGAGGCGGCCCTCCGTGAGGCGGTTGAGGTGGTTGAGAAACGCCTCGGCGTCCAGCCGGTTGATGGACTCCACGGGCCGCAATCCAGCGGTCCATCCATCAACGAATTTCGAAGGCTGGCTTCCCATGACGTTCTCCCATTCCATTTGTGTCACTGGACGCAGACCAAGCGCGAACGGATGCCGGATGCTGCACATCACCTGTGGCTCCTCGTTTGGTCGACCGTTCCGTGGTGCGGAACCTCGTGTGTACTGCCCAGCAGGGAGGTGGACGAATTCCATGCCAAGGATCGAACGAAGCACCTCCATGCACCTCGCAGGTGCATGAGGTTCTCCAAGGCTCCGATTCATCCGTGGAGCAACAACACTTATCCACAATCCGGATGGCATTTGGGACCATGGCCGATGACGTCAACGATGGACCATCGGAGATCGAAGTCGAGGCCATGGGCCTGCTCCGCGAAGGCGAGCGTCTTTCCCGCCAGAAGGACCATGTCGGTGCGCTTGAGCAGATCAACAAGGCGATTGGACTGGACCCCTCCAACGCGATGGCGTGGTACAACCGGGGCGTCTTGCTCGAAGGGCAACGCGACGCGAAAGGTGCAAAACAATCGTTCACGATCTGCCTTGATCTTGAACCAGAAAACGCTCCAGCAACGGCCAATTTGGCGGTGCTCCTTGAGCGCATGGGTGATGTGGGTGGGGCCGAGGCCATGGCCACGCGAGCGTTGACCCACTACCCAAACCACCCTGAATTGTTGGACATCCGTCGACGCTGCGCGAGCAACCAAGCCCAAACACCAGACCTGCCGTCTGAGCGGCCAACCACCTCTGCAACGTGGGAGGATCAGCACCTCACAAGGGCGATGCGAAAGGCAGGTGTGAGCGACACCCAAGCCGTCCTCGAAGAATCATCGCATCACGACGTCGACGGCGACGGACGTCTGGATGAAAGCGAACTTCAAGCCGCTGCTACCGTTGTTGCGGCACAGCAGCAGGCGCAAGAAGCAATCGCAGCCTCAACCGACGAAGACACGCCCGACGTCTCGCCCACGAGCGAAGTCGTGGACCTTGATGCCGTGATCGACATGGCACAGTCGGAACTTGAGGCGGGACATCCAAAGCAAGCTGTGGCCTTGCTCAAACCTCATCTGAAATCGATTGCGAAGAACGACGCGCGTGCGTGGAGGGTCGCGGCCGTTGGCATGCATCGTTTGAACCTCGACGACCATGCCCGTGGAGCCGCTCAACACGCGTTGCGGTTGGACGACACCGACCCCCAAACGCACGGGCTCATAGGCGACCTGCACGCTGCCCGTGGTGAGCGCCAACAAGCCCTTGCTGCCTACGATGCCGCGGTGGGCCATGGTGCTGGCGAGGAGGTGCTTGTCCGGCGATGGGCGGTGCTTGATCGCACGGAAACCCCCGACCGTTGGTACATCGAGGCCATGGACCGGCTCACGCTCGAAGCACCGTCCCCCGACCGTCATGCACTGTCCATGTGGCTCGTAGCGCTTGGTGAGGGTGAAGCCGCAGCCCTCGAACGGTTGGAGGGACAGCCACGAACCATCCCCGAAGGCCCCTCGCTCGCCAACCGTGCGTTGGCCTTGTTGGGTGATGACTTGCCACGGATCAGGGCACGCGCACACAGCTTGCGTCAAGAACACCTCGAAGCCATCGGACTCTGGAAGCATGAAGTCACGTCCGACGGCGAAGACGCGAGCGCGTGGACGGGCATGGCGAGGGCCTTGGAATCCGCTGGAGAGCTGGAGAAAGCGGCGAAGTGCCATGCAAAGGCCAACGCTCTCACTGGTGCTGCACTGAACGAGTCCATCCAATTGAACGGACCCACCTCAGGTCTGAGCACGGAAACGGGCTCCGTCGAGTTCCCTGTCGAGCAACGAAGTCCTGACGATGCCATGACCACCACGCCCGATGAGTCTCAAAGCGTGGCCACACACGAATCCCTTCTTCTGACGCCCGTCGAGTCCCCAGAGATGGCGAATCCTTCGCCGGACGAGGCGGGCGTTCCGGGGGACGCATCCTTGCTTTTGCTGACGCCTGTGGAACCAGAACCCGCGGAACCCAACGTCGAACCCGACCCCTCCCTCGACCTTGTTGCTGCAGCCCTGGACGTCACGGCCGCTCAAGCGCAGCAGGTTCGAACGACAACACCCGAGCAAGAACGAGCCCAAGGCCGTGAATGGTTCAACCGGGGCACCGAACTGCTCGACGCAAAAAAATTCCGTGAGGCCTTGAATTGCTTCGACAAAGCGCTCTCCTTGCTTGCAGAGGATGAGGACAAGGTCATCCTCGTGCTCAATGCGCGCGGTAACTGTTTCTATTACATGGAGGATTATCCCAAGTGCGTTGAAGCCTACCATCAAGCCATGTTGATCCGTCCTGCGCAGGTCCGTGGTCAAACGCTGTACAACATGGGCGTTGCATACGCCGAAATGGAGCGCTACCCTGACGCGATCAAGTGCTTTGAGCAAGCGGAGCCGCGTGGACTTAGCGCAGATGAACTGGCCATGGCAAAGGAACAGGTCCGTCGCTGCAAAATCCTCCAAAAGGAGTACGAGAAGCGCATGCGAACCCGCCGTTGAGTCAAGGGGTTCAAACCGGACCACCTTCTCGTCACACCATGTCCAATGGTGCTCACATCCGGGACCGCTTGATTGCGTGTGGGCTTGATGCAAAGATGGCCAACGCCGTCCTCCACCTGGCCGACGGAACACCTCGCAGGGCGAGTGAAATCGGGCGTGAACTGGGGCTCTCCAGAATGGACGCCTACGGGACGCTTGACCGGCTCAAAGAGAAGGGGTTGGTTACGGTCACGGCAGAGCGACCAATGCGCTTCATCGGCCCAAGCATCAAACAAGCGATGGACATCATCATCGGCGAACAAGAAGCGGTGCTGTCCCGGCTGAAAACTCACCTCGAGGAACTTGAATCCGAGGGTCATCAAGCCATCCACGCCGAAGATGACCACCCGTCGCCCCCGTCCTTCACCGTGCTTCGCGACCGCGATACCACGATGGCAAGCCTCACCACCCTGATTGAAGCCGCGGAAGAACGGGCGTGGGTGCTTCTTGGCAGGTACGGCATTCTGCACGTTCAGCGAAGCCCGGTGTTGGACGCCCTTCATGCTGCGGCTGCTCGTGGCGTCGACGTCCGCGTGATGGCCGATATTCAACAGGACACGTTGAGGCGTTTCTCCGCACTTGAGGAGAGCATCGCCGTCCGCCACGTGGATCAAACAACCCTTCACGGTGCTTTCGTGGACGACGAAGTGGGTGTCTTTCAACTCCATGTTGAAGCCAACCCAACGGGCAGGGGTCGCCACGATTCTGCCTTGCTGGTTGAAGCGCCGGCCTTTTTGGAAGCGCATGCTGAACTGATTGAGCATCAATGGGGCAACGGGGTCGACCTTCACGTTCGTCGCAGCAGATTATCTGAGGGTCGCATCCTTGAACCGATGCGGGTCAACCTCGGAGAAGGCTCCTTCCTCGAACGCATGAAAGACGGACTCAGCGATTTGTTGGGTCAAGGTACGTCAAGCAACGCCATCCTTCGAAAATCCGGCCAATCGCCGATGTCCCCCTTGGGTCAACTCGGCATCGATGTTGGCGAAGTTGTCCGGTCGATTGGTGTACGGGTGGGGGAAGAACTCGCGTTGCACCTTGGAGACATCGAAGATGATGCTTCATTCCGGGCGCACCTGCAACGGGCATGGACCGACCTCGGCCGCGGGGAAATCTTGCTCGAAGGGACGCCACCCTCCCGGGCCACGGTGCTTGATCCACACGGGTGCTCTGGGCGGCCTGAAAGTCACGCGGTGCTCTGCCAGCTCGACGAGGGTGTGATCGCCGGTCTGGTCCAATCACGGTACGGTGTAGCGGTTCAGCCTACCGTCCGCACCTGCGCCACCCACGCATCGGGCGGATGCGGTTTTTCAATGACGTGCGAATCATCGGCGACAACGAACGATGCTGCACAGGTTGATGAATGAGGAGGAGGTGGAATCGACATGGACTGTGGGACCTGCGAGAGCGCAACGCCGGTGTCGACGACCGCTCCCGAACCGGTTGAGGTGACGCTGACCATCACGCCAAAGGCGAAAACGATGCTCGTTGATGCCTTTGAGGGGGCAGAAGGCCATTCGTTGCTCGTCGGGGTCCTCTCCGGGGGCTGTTCGGGCTACATGTATGACCTGCAAATCGTGGATGCGGACGAAGCCGACTGCCAACGGCTGGATGTGGACGGTATCGTTGTGCAGGTCCCCAATGCCTCCAGCCACCTCCTCAACGGCATTGAAATCGATTACATCGACCGTTTGATGGGTGGCGGATTCAAGATCAACAATCCAAACGCGGGCAGCACCTGCGGCTGCGGCGAATCTTTCTCATGATCGACATGAGCGTCGCCTTTGCACGACGTGATTACAACGTCGTGATGGTGGTCGGTGACAACGCTTCAGCGTTCATCGATGGCCTCTCAACAAACGCCGTCCCGGACGATGGCGGCGTGGACAGGACCTGCTTCACTGACCGAACCGCACGCATCCTTGCCACTGCTTTCGTCTTACGAATGGGGAATGGCGTCGTTTTGGCGCTCCACCGCATGTGGACACCACGGTTGATGGAGCATTTGGTGGAGCGAAGGTTGGGGCAATCGCTCGAATTTCGGGATTTGTCACGCCTCAACCATGTGACGATGCAAGTGCAGCCGGGACCCGGTGCACCGCCACTCGGCTCGTGGCAGGCTCAGGGCCCCTCAACCGTCGCGCGGATCCACGACGAGTTGGTGCTCAGCATCACGCCAGGTCCGATGCCGGAACACCTCATTGACCCCGGACTGGAATGGACGCGCTGGCGTGTTCGGCATCGATGGCCGGAAGACGGGGCAGAAGTGACGAGCGACCGTCATCCTCTGGCGTGCGGTCTGGAATCGTTTGTTCATTCAAACAAAGGATGCTACATTGGTCAAGAGGTGCTGACCCGGATGCGTAGCCGTGGGCGAAGCGGTTGGTCCCTCCACCAAGGCCCCACCACGGCGTTTGCGCCCGATGACATCACCAGCGAGGCCGATGGCCTGGCGCTGGCTGTCGTTCGCAGCACGGCTCAGTAACCAAGCACGTCCGAGAGTTGAGACTTGTAGAACGTGCCAGAGGCCTGCAGAGATTCGCGTTCACCATCGAGCAAGTCCACTTCGAGGATTCGCTCGACGCCGTTGGCTCCAACAATGCACGGTACGCCGATGTACACGTCGTCCATCCCATATTGCCCGGTGAGGTGGCACGACGCAGGAATGACGCGACGACGGTCGTTGAGGACGGCTTCCGCCATGACGGCTGCGGCCGAGCCGGGTGCGTAGAACGCTGAACCGTTGCCGAGCAACTGGACGATTTCGCCTCCACCTTTGGCCGTGCGTTCTGCGATGGCTGCGATGCGATCTGGTGCAATGAGTTCGGTGATTGGAATCCCACCGACGGTGGTGTAGCGAGGCAGAGGGACCATGGTGTCGCCGTGTCCACCAAGCACCATTGGCGAGACGTCTTCCTCAGCGCAATTGAGTTCCAACGCGATGAAATGGGCCATGCGGGCGGAGTCGAGGACCCCTGCTTGGCCGAGCACCCTGTTGTATGGGAACCCCGTCACCTTTTGCATGTGGTAGGTCATCAGGTCCAATGGATTCGTGACAACGATGACGACGCAATCCGGGGCATGCTCACGAATACCGGCACCGACTTGGGCGACAATTTCGGCATTCTTGCCAATCAGGTCTTCGCGGGTCATGCCGGGCTTGCGTGGGAACCCAGATGTGACGACAACAACATCCGAGCCGGCAATGTCCGCGTAGTCACTCGTCCCCGTGATCCGGCCGTCGTAGTTGAGCACGGTGGCGTTTTCCGACATGTCAAGCGCTTTGCCCTTGGCAAAGCCTTCGAAGATGTCCAGCAACACGATGTCTGCGACCTTCATTTGGGCGAGCACAAAGGCACACGTCGCACCAACGTTCCCGGCCCCAATCACTGCAATTTTTCGTCGACCATTGGCCATGTCACCCGGGCATCGCATCAGGGAGATAAACCCGCCCCTTTGCGTGGCTACGGTCGTTCCGCGGTGTTGAAGAACCCGCCACTGTTCGTCGGGCCATCCGTCCTTGACGGAGGTGGTGCAATGCGAATCGGAGTGCCCAAGGAATCAGGCGGAGAAACCCGTGTTGCCATTGTACCGAGCAGCCTACGTAAGCTCTCGAAGGCGGGTTTCGAAGTGGTTGTGGAATCTGGCGCAGGCCTCGCCTCGAGCCACGACGATGCAGAATACATCGATGCCGGTGCGACCATTGGTTCCTCCGAGGAGGTCAAAGCATGCCCATTTGTGCTCGCCGTTGGATTTCCCGACGTCGAAGGGCTCACTGAAGGAACGACCGTCGTTTGTGTGGCGGACCCCTTTCGCCATCCAGATCGTGTGTCGGCGTGCATCAACGCCGGCATCACGCTCATTTCGATGGACATGATTCCACGACGCTTGTCGCGGGCCCAATCGATGGATGTGAATTCAAGCCAGGACAACCTTGCGGGATACAAAGCGGTGCTGTTGGGTGCAGCGCATGTGCCCAAGGGCATCCCGATGATGACCACCTCAGCCGGTACCGTTCGTCCTGCCAAGGTCGTCGTGATGGGTTCCGGAGTCGCAGGATTGCAGGCCATCGCCACGGCCAAGCGGCTCGGCGCCGTCGTGTATGCTTCGGACGTACGACGTTCTGCTGCGGAACAGATCGAATCCGTCGGGGGACGCTTCATCGAAGTGGATGGCATGGATGATTTCGAGGATGCATCGGGGTACGCGAAACCGTTGACCCCCGAGTTCATTCAGAAGGTCAACGACACCGTGTGCGGTGTTGCGTCCGACGCGGACATCATCATCACGACCGCGCGAATTTTTGGTCGGCCGGCTCCAATCACCGTTCCAACGACCGCCGTTGCATCGTTCAAACGCGGCGCGGTGGTTGTCGACATGAATGCGGACGTCGGTGGGAATTGCGAATCGACTGTCGCAGGCGAGGTGGTGACCACCGAAAACGGTGTCATCGTTGTCGGAACGAGCAACCTGCCAGGCACCTTGGCCACGACCGCCTCCATGCTGTACTCAAACAACCTCACGACCTTCATGTGCTCACTGGTCAGCGACGGCGCGGTGGTGTTGTCCGACGAAGACGACATCCTCGTTGGTGCCCCAGAGGGGAGCGATTTCCACGTCCCAGGAATGGGTGGTGTTCTCATCTGCAAGGACGGAGGCATGCATCCCAAGCAAACCCGTCTCGCGGAGGTGGTTGAATGACGCCAGAAGCATTGATTGCCAGCATCACGCTCTTCGTGCTCTCCATTTTCTTGGGCTTTGAATTGATCACGAAGGTTCCCGCGACCTTGCACACGCCGTTGATGTCCGGCGCCAACGCCATTTCGGGCATCAGCGTCGTTGGGGCCTTGCTCGGGGCGAACGTCGCCTACGAGGGAGGTCAAACGCTTGTCTCCGGACTGCTGGCCTTTGTCGCCCTGACCTTGGCCATGATCAACGTGGTCGGGGGCTTTGCCGTCACGAACAGAATGCTCAGCATGATTGCTGGAAAGAAGCGCGGAGGTGCTTGACATGGACGCTGCATGGATGGACCTCGGATACGTCCTCTCGGCCGCTTTGTTCATTTTCGGGCTCAAAAAACTCGGCCACCCTCGAACGGCCCCCCGTGGGAACGCGTACGGTGCCCTGGGGATGCTTGTCGCCGTGCTGACTACGGTTGGCAAAATGGGCATCGATGGAGGCATCGAGTGGTCACTGATTGTGGCCGGACTCGTCCTCGGTGGCGGTATTGGGTACATCATGGCCGTCCGCGTTGAAATGACGGGTATGCCAGAAATGGTGGCCTTGTTCAACGGATTTGGCGGTGCGGCTTCGGCCTTGGTGGCGTTGTCGGAGACGTGGAGGTGGCTTGAGAACAGCACGCTCATGCCGAGCGCCGGACTTGAACTCCAAGTTGCCGTGCTTGCCGCCGGCCTGTCAGCGCTGGTCGGATGGGTGACGCTGACCGGAAGCCTCCTGGCCATGTTCAAACTCAAAGGTGGCTTCAAGTTGTTCTGGGCAGGGCCCTGGATCAAAACACCAACGTGGGGACCTTCGTGGTTGAACGGCGTGAAAGTGTTGCTGCTTGTCGCTGCTTTCGGTATCATCGGCGCTCAACTTAGCGACCCGACGAACACGTCGTTGCTGTGGGCCATTCTTGCCATCTCGTGCCTCCTCGGCGTGGTCCTTGTCCTCCCGATTGGTGGAGCCGACATGCCTGTGGTCGTGAGCCTCCTCAACTCCCTTTCAGGCATTGCCGCGGCCTTTACGGGTTTCATCATTGGGAACAGCGTCCTCATCGTGGCTGGCTCCTTGGTCGGGGCGAGTGGGTTGATCCTGACCTTCATCATGTGCAAAGCGATGAACCGAACGTTGTCCAATGTGCTCTTCACCTCCTTTGGAGGAAGTGAGAAGGAATCTGTGACTCGAACCAAGGTTGGTTCAGATCCTGACGAGGTTGCGATGATGATTGACGGTGCTCAAAAAGTCATCATCGTGCCCGGATACGGCATGGCTGTGTCGCAGTGTCAGCACCAGGTGAAAGAATTTGCAGACCTCTTGGCGGACAAGTTCGACACCGAGGTGAAGTACGCCATCCATCCTGTCGCAGGACGGATGCCCGGGCACATGAACGTCCTGCTCGCAGAGGCCAATGTCCCCTATGAGCAACTCATCGAGATGGACGAAATCAACAGCGAATTCCCCGATGCCGACGTGGCCCTCGTGATTGGGGCCAACGACACGACGAACCCCGCCGCACGCGGAGACACCGGTCCGTTGGCCGGCATGCCGATCCTCGACGTCGACCTCGCACGGACGATTGTTATCGTCAAGCGTTCCCTCTCCGTAGGGTACGCCGGTGTTGACAACGACCTGTTTTACATGGACAAGACCATGATGCTGTTCGGCGACGGGAAGAAAATGATGACCGACCTGAACAACGCCATCAAGGAGTCCTGAGTACCTCGGTGCGTCCCGTTGTGAAGCAACGTTGAAAGGTCGAGGTCAGCGAGGTCAAACTGAGGTGGAGTGATGCGTCCCTCGCTACGAACCGTCCTCGTGCTCTCAGCCTTGAGCCTCATGCTCACGGCCCCCGCACTCGCGAATCCAAACGGTCCTCCTTGGACCAACAACGGTGGATTGACCGTCGAGGCAGGGTGCACCTGCCATGGTGGCGGCAACCCCTCGACGGCTGTGGTGGTGTCGATCGCTGGCGTTCCACGTTCCTACGACCTCGGCGCAGAGTACAGTTTCACGATCAGCCTCGGTCATGCCGAGTATGAAGGAGGCGGTTACATGCTCTGGGATTATGGGGCCGGAACGCTGACGGCTGGCGAAGGAAGCATCCAAGTTGCGGAAGAGCCCGGAGCCGTCTCACAAGGTTCCGTGGGCAACGATTGGGTCGTGACGTGGACGGCGCCATCGGAGGACATCGGTGACGTTCGATTCCAACTGGTTGGAAACGCGGTCGACGGCAGTGGAGCTCCCGACGAAGCCGACCATTGGAACCTTGTCTCGTTCATGGTCAGTGCACCAGGAAGCACGGTTGCGGACGATGTCAACGACCGCGACCTCCGCACCATCAGCGTGGGCGATTACGAGAGCCTCTTCGTCGCTGAGGAAGACCCTGAGGCCTTGGAGGCTGAGCGGCAAGCTGAACTCGCCCACGCGTTCTTCGACAACGGCAACGTCTACTATTGGACCACCCTTTCCGTGTTCATCGTTGGCGCCGTGGTTCAGGGTGAATTCTACGAGCGCAGGTTTGGCGGTGGTGCCCCCCACCTGGATCGAAGCCTTGCCATCCCTCAAGGGATTCGACGTGGTCTCCTTGCGTCGGTGCTTGGTCTTGGGTTCGCCGCTGGCGTCGATGCAGAACTTGGGTGGGGCTACCTCCTCGTGCTCGGCATGCTCACGCTGTGGGCCATGTTCGGTGTCTACCGCACCATCGTTCAAGCACGGGCGCCTCCAACCCCGAAGGACCTCGTGTGAGGGTCCCCTGTGAGCGACATCCGCAACGAGCGAGATGTCGAGCGCTCGTTGCTGCTTCACCTTGAGGAGGGAACAGCACGGCTTGGATTCGTCGTGTTGTTTGTTGCTGTGCTCACGCCCTTCATTACGGCATACACGAAGGAGTTCTTGCTGACCTGGCTGCAAGGCATGTCACCTTGCGTCACGTGCCTCACCGTCTACGAACCCGGTGCATGGATCAGCATCAGGTGGACGGCAGGCCTGTTGATGGCCACGATGCTGTCAACGCCAGTGATGGCGTGGAACATTCGAGCCTTCGTTCGTCCGGCGCTTCTTCCCATGGAGGCAAGGCGCTTTACCATCGGATTGTTGTTGTTCGTGGCCGTTGTGGTTGGGGCATCCCTGAGCACGGCCACGTTCCTTGCTCCGTCCCTGTATCAATCGGCCGTTCAATCCGCTGAAGCAGCCTCCTTGACGCAAGCCCTTGATGCTGCGTCGCTTGCACGGATCACCCTCGCCATGATGTGGATCTTGTCCTTGACAAGCGGAGCCTTGGTGCTGACGTTGGCTGCCGGCGTTGTCGGTCTGTTGGACGAAGGAAACGTTGCCCAGTGGCGATGGAGGGTCAACGTTCCGCTGACGCTGATCCTGATCAGCACCACCTGGATGACCACCACCGGAATTCGTTGGCCCATGGCCCTCGTCGTTTTTGGTGTTCTTGAGGTGGGGCTACTTCCCTTTTCACAACGCCCCGCTCGGAGCTGCCCTGAGGTGTTGGACAACGACGGGGCGCGTCGTCGCTTGATGCTCGTTGAATGTGCATGCGATGGCGCACTGAACTTCGGCGACACAAGCCCGCCGCACCCCTTCGTCCACCATGCATGCGCGAACCTTTGCGGTTCATTGAAGGAGCGAGAATCGGTGGTCGAGCGCGCAAAGGACCTGCGATTAACGGACGTCATTATCGCAGGGTGCACGACGGAGCCATGCCCCTCCGGTTTCGGAGAAGCGTTGCGGTCGGTGGGGTGCAACCTTCGAGGCATGGACCTGCGGCGGGTTGAATTTGTCCGGACGGATCCAACGTCAAGTTCGGCCCGTCAACAAAGGGACATGTGGATTGCAGGCATACTCGATCCGTGGTCAGAGCAACAAATGCTGCGTCGCGTTCGGGCTGCGATGGACGAGTTGCCCGATGCAACGAAATTCGTGCATCGCCCGACAACCCTGCGAGGTCGGACGTTTGCACTTCCTAAGGACGCTCCGATGAGCATGGTTCAAACAACACTGGCACAAGAGGGTCAGTAATGCGCTGGGCCCCCATGCTTCTCGCGGCCCTGCTCATCTCATCGGGTGCCGTTGTCCTTGCTACGCCCGATCTGCTTCAGTGGATGAGCGTGCAACCGACCACCGACGACCCAGCACCATTGTTGGCCTGGCAGGGAGGCGAGAGCGAGCGATGGTTCGTGGTGCTGGTCGATTTTGAAGACGAGCAGGGCAGCAGCACTGGAGTGAGCATTGACGCCGCTTCAAACGTGCTTCAAAACGAGGTTATCCCGTACTTTCAAGCCGCGAGCGGTGGAGGCACCCCTCGTCTTGACCTTCATCCGAACGTGCATCGTGCCAGCATGCCCTCAAGCGCGTATGGCCTCGACACATCTGCAGGGAGGGACACTGGAAAGGATGGCACGTTCCTCCCTGCACTGCTCGCCGAAGAAGTCCTGAGTAAGGTTGAACCCGCCGATGGCTGGAGTGCGTACGACTTGGACGGTGATGGGGCCGTCGATCGCTTCCTGATCTTGCATACGTCACGGGGACAAGAATCAGGATCGGGTGGCAGTGGACGAATATGGTCCCATTTCACCCGTCTCATCGAGCCAATGCACGTCGATTCCAGCACCACCGCGGGTCATTACACCATGGCCACCCTACGAGGAGGCACGGATGTCGTCGGCACCGTTGTTCACGAGATGCTGCACCAGCTCGGTGCGGTGGACCTGTATCCTGTGCACGACCCCTCGTGGGCAGGGTCGTGGCATGGCCTCGGTGATTGGGACCTCATGGCTTCAGGAAATTGGAACGGAGGAGGGAGTTGGCCTGCTTTGCCCACTTCAGCCACGGCCATGCTGACCGGACTTCAGGAGCCTCAATGGATTGACCTTGCGTTTCCTATCCAACGCGAAGGCCCGTGCCTTGGACCCACCGTCAACCTGCCTTCACGTGCGGAAGGCGTCTCTTCCGTCGCCGTGCGCCTGACGGACACACAGAGCGTCCACATGGAGCGGATCGGCGGCAACGCCTACGACAACCGATTGCCGGGGGACGGCGTGCTTGTCACCATCGCCGATGCGAGCATGTTGCATCAATCCTCAAACGAGGTCAATGTTGACCCCGGTCGGCCGTACCTCATGGTGCTCGAAGCCGACAACGACAGCGGGCTCTTGACAGGCCGTGATTCAGGCACGGAAGGCGACCTGTTTCAACACAACATGAGTTTTGGTGCAGAAGGTCGCCTCATCTACGACCACACCGGAACCTTGGTAGCGTGGACGGCCACAGTGTCCATCGAAAATGGTACAGCGCATCTTTCGTTCAGCGCTCCCTCATGCGGTCAGGGACTTGCCCTTGAGGGGACGGTTCACGGAATCTCGGCTTTGGCTGGCCAACCCATCGTGATTTCGATGGTCAACATCGACGCTCCATGCACGCTGGGCGTTGACTTGGCCTTCGACGGTGGTGGCGCAATCAACGTGCAACCACGCCTCATCGATGTTGGGGTTCATGACCTCGAGGTTTCCCCTGAAACGGAGATGGTCGGCGACGTCGTGGACCGACTTCATGGAACGATTGAATGTGGAGCATCCGTGCTTCATGTGGATCTTGGCGTGTCGGTCTTGAACCGAATCCCTGCAGCAGAAGCCTTCGTGGCCTTCATTCCAACCGCCGAGGCGTCCACGTTAACCGTACCCGTGAGCAGCGATGGAACTGGCTCCTCGAGGTACTCGATTTTGATTGAAGGACCACTCTCGCGAATCGCATCAACATCGCCGTACGTTCAACTTCGGGACGATGAGGCAGCGGTCCAGTTGGACATTGATCCCGCAGATCTGCTTGTTGATGGAATGATCGTCAGGGGCGAGGTCGTCTTGGTGGACCTTGACGGCACGCGGACCAGCCTCACCGTGGTGCTCACCGCCGGCACGGACAGCACCGACGTCGTCCTCGGGCTGCCACGACAGGCATTGATGGGCGTGCTGCTCATGCTCCTTGGTGCATCGCTGTTGCTGCCGAAGCGTGCACCTCAACGGAACGACGCGAACGACATGGACACAGAAAGGTGGGAACATCGCTCGGTCATTCACGACCAGGAAGAGCACGTCGAATGGACAACCACCGAACCGTTCCGTTGACTTCCACGTCCGTGACCCACGTTTTGTTCACACCTTCTGCAAGCCGAACGGCAAGGCAGACGTCTTCCCACGTCGACGGCCTTCTGTCTGCCGTTTGAAGCAACCATGGAGCGTGAACAGCGTCCATGTCATCGTCGTACACCCGCCACCTGCAACCGTACTTGAATCCAGGTCGAAGCAACACGCCTTGCGACATCAACTTCAGAGCGAGTTCCGATATGACCGACAACTCGTCGCCATCAAGGATGTGGGCAAGGATCTCTGATTCTTCCTTCCTCAGAACCCTCCCGCTGGCGTGGGTGGTCCCAAGTTGTGGCCAAGGCCACTCACCATGTATGAGGGGCAAGCGATGTCCATCGCTGCACGGAACACGTGCCTGCCACGCCTTGCGAACCCCGTCTTTCGTGGGGGGGTCAAGTTGGCTCCATGTGGCCAATGTACCTGAAAATTCCACCCTGTCAACGTGGTACATGGTCACGTCAAATTCTTCGTCAACAACGTACCATTCGTTGACCACGCCTTGCTCGCTTGCGACGTCAGCAAGGTGCATCAGCGACCCCCAGTCAACCGCACGGGAGGCATGGGTCCATTCGCACCTTGCCCGTGGCGACGAAGGAGGTTTGGCGTGCCTGGACCAACGGACCGACCATGCATCGGCGAAGCCGTCCACCCTGTCTCCAGGAACCACGACTTCACCTCCGGAACGAGCGATGTCCATTACGACTGACTCCGCCAAGATGCTCGGATTGACGCCAAGGCGTTCTTCGAGCCAGGCCTCGGAGGGGAGGGGGAGGTGCCGATTCCAGTGACTGAACAGCACTTCAACGTCGTTCAATCCGAACGCGCCGTTGGGCAACAGGACACCCAACCTGCTTTTTTCATGGAGGCGTTGTCCCAGTTTGTTTGGAACCGCCCAGAGTTGAGCGGCGGCGTCCCATGTTGGCGGAGCCCATCGTTCGGACGGTCCGTCATCTCGCGCACCAAGCGGTCGGGTGGGTCGTGCCCTCGGGCGAAGGTTGCGTTTCTCCGCCACGTTCGTTCCTGTCGCAGACAGGTCATAGAAGCGACGGAAGCGACACCAATAAGCGGGACGTCTTCATGGAGCACCGATGGACCTGTCGCTGAACGACTTGCCCGTCCTTGACCGTGTCCTCGTCCATCTGCTTCTCAACGATCTAGGACAGCGCCCCCGTCACCCCGCCCAACTCACACAAACTGGCATTGCCATGTCCATCGGCATTGATCGCAAGCACGTGCCACGGGCCATCCGTTCGCTTGCTGAGCGCGGCTACGTCATGATGGAATTGGCTCACGTTGAAGGTTCACGGCAACGGAAGCGGCTTCACAGGCTCTCAGAGGAAGGGCGTCAGCGTGCGTTGTCGTTGTTGCAGCACATGGGGCACGCTGTGGATGCGCATTCCTTGTCAACATCCCCGTTGATACGACACAACCCCTCCGAAGGCATGTTGGATCGTATGGTCGAAACTGCCGCAGAAGACGGAGTGATCGATGGCGTTGAACGACGGCGGTTGCAGTTGACCGCGTCCATGTTGGACGTCTCACCTGAACGACTCGATGAGCGGCTGCGTGAGACTGGTGCCTCTATCCATGAGGCGACCGACCTCGACTTGACAGGTGAGGGGGCCGTGTGGTTGGCGTGTTTGGAAACCGCACTGGCCGATGGCAAAATCTCGCCTGACGAACAGGCCCTGCTCACATCGCTTGGTGCGTCGCTCAACCTCACAGAGGCTCACGTTGATGCTTGGCTTCTCAGTGTGCTTCACGACATGATGAAATGATGCCACCCCATCACCATGTCATGGGCATGACGGACGTTGAACTCGAAGCCCATGACCGTTTGATGGGCTTGGTCGCGAGCGTCGCCGACCTCCCCGAGCGAAATGTCGTCCTCATCGGCGACGTCATGCTCGATTGCTACATTCATGGCTACGCTGACAACCTCAACTCCAGAGCGCCTGTGCCCGTGTTGAAGGAGTCGTTTCGAGAACAGGACGTTGGGGCAGCGGCCCACGTTGCACGAGGACTGCGTTCGTTGGGCCTGAAGCCCCATCTTTTCGGCGTGATCGGCGACGACGATGCTGGCGTGAGCATCCTCGATGCGCTCTCGGAGGAGCAGGTGGACACCGAAGGACTCGTGGTCCTTGAAGGCCGAACAACGACCGTCAAAACCCGGATGCTCGCTTCGAGGCAAAGCCTCGTTGCCGACGAGCAGTTGATGCTTCGATGGGACATTGAGGACGAAAGTCCCCTCCCTGTCGACGCGTTGACGCACATGGTGGACCAAGCGATTGCGCGGCTGCCCGGCGCTGCGGCGGTGATCCTTTCGGATTATGGGCTTGGCGTCATCACCGACGAGGGAGCATCCCGCTTGATCGAAGCCGCAAAAAAACACAACGTTCCTGTGATTGCGGACCCGAAATTGACCGGTTTTCATCGAACTCGAGACGTGAGTTGGGTGGTCATGCAATCGCATGGGCTCGAACTGATGCGTCGTCGGCTCGGTGTCGACAGTCCGCGTGACGCCGCACACCAATTGCTGGCCGAGCACGAATGGAGCCACCTCCTTGTGCTCGCAGGTTCAGAAGGCGTGACCATTTACGAACGCAACGGGGCCGATGCTCATGTCGAATGCACCCTGTCCACGCTTCGCCAGATGATCGGATTGATCGATGCAGCAGCCGTCGCGGTCGCTGTGGCCCTCGCCGCCGATTTGGACGTGCAAGGCACGGCGCTATTGGCGAATGCATCCTCGGAGTGCATCCTCGGAGCGGACGGGTATTCCCGCTTTGCCCTCACCAGGGACGACGTCGTCGAGCGTCTTCGGGAAAGCGCTTGGAATTTGCAGATTTCAAAGCGGTGAGCACGTGAGCCGTTGGACTTGGCCAACGACTGCGGACCTCGGCATGAGGGTGATGGCATCAAGCATCGAAAGCGTGTTCGAGGAAGCAGCACTTGGCTTGCTCGAAGCCATGACGCCTTCGATGCCCGAAGCGGTGCACGTCAGAACGGGAGAGTGGCGGGTGCACCTGAACGACCAAGACGGTGATACTGGAAACGACGTGCTGCTTCTCGCATGGTTGGACGAGGTCTTGTTTCGCGCTCAACATGAACACACATGGCTCATCGATGTCAGCGTGAGCCTTCACACAGACGAACACGGAAGATTCGTACGGGCAGCCGTGAGTCACGTGAATGGACGCACGATTCAGCGTTCGGTCGAAATCAAAGCCGTCACAAGCCACAGCATGATGCTGCAGTTCGTGGAACGCGGTGAACATCTCCCGGGCATTGAGGGCACGGTACCAGACCTCATCGGACCTGCATGGTACGCTGATGTGCTGCTCGACGTGTAAGGTGGGAGCGCCCCGGGTGGACGCTCGTCCCCATGGCCCATGTCCACCAACATCCTCCATCCCGGATCCCCACAGCACCCATGGCCCCAGGTAGGGCTGCTCCGTTCCCGGCCTGACCTGTTCCCCCGGTTATCCGATTCCCATCTCCCTCCGGAGACGGTTCACAGCACCCGGGTCATGTGGGGGCGAGACATCAACGTCCGCTGGTGGGAGACCACGGGTCGGGTTCGCCGCCCCGGGGCATTCGGTCCGCCATGACGACGATGTGCGGTACAGGGTACGCCGAGCTCCCCACCTATCCCGACTGAACCGTGCGCGGCAAGTATTTCAATCGCTCGTCGAGGATTCTTCGTACTTCGACGGGCACGAGGTCTTGATGACGGAGGCGTGCAAGACCCATGCATCGTTCACGTACTCGAGCGTTCCTTCTGCGTAGATGGTGCGGTTGTCGTCGAGCCCATTGGAGACGCTCGCGTCCAAGAACGAGACCGAGAGTCGTTCGTTTGCATCGCCAACCACGAACGTGAAGGTGGCGTTGTCAATGGTCCCGTCCACCACCTCACCACGGACGGCCACGCTCATGCCGTCCTTAGGCGCAGCCAAGACCTCGTCCACGGTCATGGTGGGCGTGGGGGCGTCCACGAGCATCGTGCCAACCAGGCCAAGCGTGATCACGAGGCCCACGGCGAGGAGCCGTGCACGTCGAGTGAACATGATGACACCTCACGCTCCCCGATTATCAACCACGCGTTTGGGCCAGTGCATCGGTCACGGTTCGGATCAAGCCGAGCCCTTCGAACACAAATCCAGAATACGCCTGAACAAGATGCGCTCCTGCTTGGATCTTCTCGATGGCGTCCTCTCCAGACATGATCCCGCCAACACCTATGATTGGCCATGACCCCTCGGTGTGGTTCGAAACGCAACGGATCATCGCTGTGCTCCGCTCCGCCAGCGGAGCCCCGGACAGTCCGCCGGTTTCTTCGAGCACTTTGGCTGCCTTCGATGATGTTGCTGATGGACGTTGAACGGTGGTGTTGGAGACGACGACACCATCGCATCCTGCTGCTCGCGCGACGTCCACAAGCCGGAGCAATTCATCGTCGTCCAGATCGGGTGCAAACTTCACCAGCAACGGCCGTGGCAGAGGTACCTGTTGATCGAGGTTGCTGCACAGGTGACGTAAGGAAGTCAAGAGCGCGGACAGCGTCGCTTCATGTTGCAAGTCCCGTAACCCCGGAGTGTTCGGTGAGGAGACGTTGATGACAAATCCATCCACGACGGGGTGCAACGCTCGTAGGGAGGCGGCGTAATCGTTCACCGCATCAGCGTTATCTGTAATTTTTGACTTCCCAAGGTTGACGAAAAGGGGAGGGAGGTCGACGTTTGTCGCCCGAAGCGTTGCGAGCCGCTTGGATACAGCCTCACATCCATCGTTGTTGAATCCCATTCGGTTCACAAGCAACCGATGGCTGTCGAGGCGAAACATTCGGGGTTTGGGGTTCCCCGGTTGGGCATGCGCTGTCACGCCACCGACCTCAACAAAACCGAGGCCAAGTGCAGCCCATCCCTTCATCGCTTCAGCGCGCTTGTCCATGCCAGCAGCAAGGCCGAACCTGTTGGCGAAGTGCAGCCCCCAGATTTCGACGGGATCAGCAACGCGAGGGGCATAACGGTGGCGTAGTAGGGCTCGGCCCAGTGACGTTGAGGAGGTCACCTTCAGCGATCGTATCGCCAACGTATGCGCTCGTTCTGACCCGACCACCCGGAGCATGGGAAGAACGACTCGACGATGTGTCCATCCCATGACATCATGGCCAGAGCGGCATCCTTCAAGTCTTGCGGGACGTGGGCGACGCATGAGCCCCAACCATCCAGCATGGGGCGCTGTTCGGGAAGCAGCCCGACGAATCTTGAGGCACGAAAAGGTGAGGATGACCCTCCCGAACGACGCCCTCGAACTCGGCCATCGGCTCGTCGATCGCATCATGGACGAAAACCCCCGTCGAACAGACGTCCCTACCGTCCACCTTGGGAGCACGGTGGAGGTCTATGCTGCAGACTCCCTCCTCGTTTCGTGGACGAACGGGGACTCCCTCCACACCTTGCTGATGCCCAGCGGAGGGGATGCAGCAGCCACAATGATGCACGTGCTGGACATGGCGCACGACCTCGTTGACGCTGGATATCCGGGTTGCCTCGGCTGTGGTGGCCCTGGGTTGGAAGACCCTTGGGACGAGGTCCTCTGGAGGTCGCTGCACTGAACCTATGCGTTCAAGTAGCCTCGCCCAACGAGGTGCCGCCATGACGGTCGTCGTCCTCGCCGAGAAGCGTAGCGTGGCCGACGACATCGCGAAGGTGCTCAAGGTCACCACCGCCGAAGAGCACGCATGGATTTCGGACGACATCGTGGTGACGTGGGCGGTCGGTCATCTTGTTGGATTGAAGTACCCCGAAGATTACGATCCCGAGTACAAAAATTGGCACAAAACCATCGACAGATTGCCCATTGTGCCCGACGTGTTCGAATACAAGGCACTTGGCGGTCGAACGCGAAAGCAGTTGACAGCGATCACCAAGTTGATGAAAGGAAAAACCGTCACCGAACTTGTCAACGCATGCGACGCCGCACGTGAAGGTGAACTGATTTTCCGAAGCATCGTTGAACACGCCGGCATCAGCACGCCCACCACACGAATGTGGCTTCAGTCGATGACAAACGAAGCCATCCAAACGGCATGGGAGCAACGCAGCCCATCCACCCAATACGACGCTCTAGGTGACGCCGCGCGGTCGAGATCCGAAGCAGATTGGATCATCGGTATGAACGGCTCCCGAATTGGAAACACCTTCCTGAAGGGGCGACGCGAGCGCACCACCATCAGCCTCGGTCGGGTTCAAACCGCGACACTGGCGATGATTGTCGATGAGGAACTGGAAATATTGAGCCATGTTCCTCAACCATACTGGCAGGTAACATCCACCGTCACGAGTGGTGATGCATCGTGGACTGCACGCTGGCAACGTCGCAATCACCTTGCAGATGAAGACCGCCCAGAATACAAACCGCACCGGATTTTGGAACAATCGGAACGGGACGATGTCGCTTCGGAAGTGGAGAACAGTGCGAAGGTCACCATCAACGTTCACGAGCGCACGAAGCATGAACAGCCCCCCCTCAACTTTGACCTGACGACGCTCCAACGCACGGCGAACAGCATGTGGTCATGGTCGTCAAAGCGAACATTGAGCATCGCCCAGGACCTCTACGACCGCTACAAGGTCACCACCTATCCACGAACAGATTCGAAGCACCTTCCGAGCGACATGGGTGAGAGCATCGACGCGGTGCTTTCTTCGTTGAACGGGACGGAATACGGCCCGCTGGTCGGTGTCCTCCGTGCCGAGGGATTGCGGAACGAATCCCGCAACATGGACGATGCAAAGGTCAGTGACCACCACGCGATCATCCCTACAGGCACCTTGCCCGAATCCATGCCGCCAGAGCACGTTCGCTTGTACGACCTCATCGTTCGGCGCTTCCTCGCATCCTGGGCCGACCAATCCACATGGCGGGTCGAAACCAGGACGGCTTCCACAGCGTCGCATGATTTGGTACGCACGGTGGAGCACCTCGAAGACGAAGGATGGCGAAAGATGATTCCAAAATCTGCAGCGATTCCTGAGACGTGGGGGGTTGTGACGGACGGGAACGAGGGCGTTCTGTCGGACGTGACGTTTGAGGAAGAGGCGTCCAAACCGAAGAACCGACTGCGTGAAGCGGGGGTCCTCCGCCTCATGGAAAATGCCGGCAAATATGTTGACGACGACGACTTCTCGGAAGCCCTGAAGGACCGAGGCATTGGTACGCCTGCCACAAGGGCCGACACGATTGAAAAATTGCTGGAACGGCAGTACATTCGGCGCTCCCGGAACGGCCACATCAGCGCGACGGCCATTGGCATCCGCATCATCGATGTGCTCCGTCGTATTGGCGTGGATTGGATCACTTCGGCGGAATTGACTGGCGAAATGGAGCACGTCCTCCTGGAAGTCCAGCGGGGTCGGACGGCCAGAAGCACCTACATGTCCGACATCGTGGAACGCACAACCGACATGGTCCATCGGATCAAGAACCACGACCGGAGCATTTTGTATGCCAACGAAGAAGCGTTGGGACCATGCCCCACATGCAAAGGAGACGTTGTCGAAACGACATTGTCCTATCAATGCGTGAACAACGCCGGTGCTTCAGAAGGGTGCCCGTTCATCTTTTGGAAGGACACCTCGGGGCGGTTTTTTGACCGTACCACAGCTGCGCGCTTGATGGTCGAAGGCAGCCTTGAATCGCTGCACGGTTTTTTCAGCCGGACCGACGAAGAATACGACGCTACCGTCACCATCGACGCACAGGGCAGCGTTCGCACGAAAGGCAACGGAGCCGGCGCCGTGGAAGCCTCCGACGAGCCGGTGGGTGCATGTCCGGTCTGTGCTGACGGCACGGTTCGTGCCGGCGCCGATGGATACGCTTGCGATGCGGAGGCGTGCACCTTCCGTGGAATCAATGGTGTGATGTGCCAACACCCCGTCACCGTCGAAGAGGCGAGGGCCATCATCACCGATGGCCGATCCCCCTTGATCGAGGATTTCATTTCGAGGCGAGGGAAGCCGTTCAAAGCCTACTTGGTGCTCGAAGGAAAGAAGGTCGCGTACGAATTCCCACCCAGGGAAGCCGCGGCGGATGCGACGAGGTTTGCGGTCAAAGACGGAACCGTCGGCGTGTGCCCAAGGCATGGATGCGACATCATCGAAACACCGACGCATTACGCCCCTGCTGATTCGGGCACCGGTTGCAAAATTTCCATTGCAAGGGAACTGTGCAAGCGAGAGATCACACGTGAAGAAGCGAACCTTTTGATCGAAAAAGGCGAAGTCGGCCCGTTCAGCGATCTAATTTCAAAGAAAGGCAACCCGTTCACGGCCGTGGTGTGGCTCAACAAAGCCGAGCAAGCCCGCTATCGGTTCGCGAAACGTGAATGAGCCGTCAGCACCACCTTCTTGGACAGCGGGCTGCCACCTCGGCACATGGATGCTGACGTCATCATCGTCGGCGGAGGGCCCGTAGGGGCCCGGATGGCCACCGTCTTGGCCGAGGGGGGGTGTGATGTGCTCATTCTCGAAGAGCACACCTCCATTGGCCGTCCGTTTCAGTGTGCTGGATTGGTGAATCCCGGGGCAATGAAGGTGGTCGATCTCCACTCCACCATCTTGACGAGCATCGATGGCGCAACCATTCACGGGCCCCACCGGGCCAACGTGCACGTCGGCGTGCATGACCAGCCACGAACCTACGCCGTGTGCAGAAACCGATTTGATGAAGGGGTCATGCACCAAGCACTCGCAGCAGGTGCCCGCCTTCGTCTTGGGTGCACTGCTCGGGGTGCCACCAGCGACGACCATGGCTGGAACGTGCGCATTGAATCGAGCGACGGAACATCACATGAGGTCCGAACTCGGTTGCTGATTGGTGCTGACGGCGCCCATAGCCGTGTTCGCCACTGGATGCGGGCGGGTCGACCTGCGGAGATGATGATTGGAGCGCAAGTCGAAATCACCGGATTTGAAGGCAGGGAGAACTGGCTTGAAATGTTCACTGGAAGCGATGTCGCACCCGGATTCTTTGCATGGGCCATCCCCACAGGGTTTGGGACGTACCGCGTGGGTTTGTGGGGGCACATCAACAAGGAATCGGGGGCACCAAGCATCGAGGCACGTCTCCACCACCTGATGACCTCCTCAAGGCACGCGAAACGCTTTGAGAACCATTCGGTCGTTGCTCGCTATTGTGGACCGATTCCAGCAGGCATGGTCAAGCGTGTACATGGCCACAGAAGCCTCCTGATTGGGGATGCCGCAGGGCTCGCAAAACCAACAACCGGAGGTGGAATCGGACCCGGATTTTCTCAGATCTCGATGGTTTCTGAGGGATTGATCAACGCGGTTCACAATGACCGTCTCGATCTCAAGAACTTGGCCAAAGTCACCAAACCTGTCGAGGGTTTTCGAAAGGAACAGCGGAGGGCGCGGGCCTTGCGGAACCTGTTCTTGACGGAGAGCGACGATGCTACGCTTGAACGGCACATCGAAACGTTCAGTCAACCCAAGGTCTTGGACATGATTCATCGCCTTGGGGACATCGAACATCCGATTCCGCTCGGTGTTGAAATGCTCAGGAAGGTCCCTGCGTTCCGCCCGCTAGCCGTTCGTGCCGGTTGGGCTGTATTGACGGCTTGAGGTGGTCAACATGGGTCAACTCAAAGTCCGATATCCTCCATTTGAATCACGGAGGCTGAATCCCTCCCACCTGCCCATGGTTGAAGCGGCGACATCGTCAAACGTGGGTGGTGACCTGAAAATTGAGAGCAGCGATGGCTGGCTCATCGAGCGCAGCGTCGGTCGTGCACACTGCGGAGGGGATGTTGACGAAGAAGCGTGGCCTCGTGTCGTCACCACCCAACGAGAGGGTTGGTACCTCCAGCCACATCCTCTGCATCGCGGGATTCGTCGTGCCATCGATGGTATTGCGTTGCTGATGCTGCTCACCCTCCTCTACCTCTTCATCGCTCCCGGACTTGAACTCGTTGGGATCACGCCATGGGGGACGAATTCCGTCCGACTTGGACTGCTTGATTACCCGCTTCTCGGCTTGGTCGTCGTCCCCGTCATCCTGCTTCCACTCGTCCTCCGCATTGGTGTTAACGTGACGGAATTACGAAGGCAACGAGCGCTCATGGACGACGAAGACCTGTCCATCGAGGTGGAGATTGACGTTCGCTCCTCGGCGGACCATGCCACCGTTCAACTGAATGGACCCTCAGCACAACATGCAACAGACGCATCGTTGGCAGTGGGAGCCCTTCCTCCTCAACGTCGACGTGTGCTCGAACTCTTGGAACGTCGTCCAACCGGTCAACCACCACCCGGGAGCACCACGGAAATTTTGGGAATCAACGCCCCGTCCGACGACGGTACGGGATTTGGAGAAGATGCTCCTATGCAGCACCATGGTTGGCCCGGGGGACTGTACCTCAGGCCCATGCGTTTGGGGGAAGAGGGACCATGGGAGGCCATCGATCGTCGAGGGATAGCGCGACTGCAACCGCCCGAAGGCCCATGGCCAGGAACCTTGTACGACGATATCGTCCTCATTCACTGGGAGGTTGTCGTCCGCTTCCAGCATCCAAAGCACGGTGTGTTGATGCATGTGACTCCATTGAAGATGCCGTGGTCCGAGGAACATGCCAAGCACATCATGGTTGAGGCACGTGACGGAAGGGTCGAACTCTGGTCGCACGAACCGATACGTTGAGGACATTCCCGCAACATCCTACGGCATGGGACAGCGAGCCGTCGCCGTGCTCATGGTCGCACTCATGGGCCTGACCGGATGCTTTGGTTTCCTTGATGGTTCGACCAGCGAAGATCAAGAGGAGGAAACGAACGAGCCGCTCTCCATCGAGGCGAATTGGACCTTGACCGGACCACAAGCAGCAGCAGCACCGGGCGAGGTGGTGACCTTTGTCCTCGAGGGAGTGGAACAGCGTCACAAAACCCTGCTGCATGTAGGAGCCCTCGAGGTGGTTCGGGACGATGGAGTCCTCATTGATGTCGAACAGGCCTTCGTTTGGTCAACGCCACCAACGTTCGCTTTGGAAGCACCATCCACGGGGACCTACGCAGTCTTCCTTGAGGTTCAACCGGCGACTGGGGTTTCGTTCTCCAACGGGAGCGCCGTTCAGTTGTCCGTCACATTTTCTGTCCGTCAGGACGGACTTCGGCTGTTGATCCCAAGCAGCATACCCGTCGAGGACGGGATGTTGTCGTTGCAAGGCACGATTCGACCCGACCCGCAACGACCGCTGTCCGACCTCTCACGGGTTCGTTGCACGGTTTCGGTGAACCTCGGTGAAGAACGTGGCAGTGTTGGGCTCAATGTCGAGGAGGGGTTGTCGTTCGTCTTGACCACGTCTGCAGACGACGTCGAACCCCACATCCTGGTCCGAAGCGTGTGTGTGGGTCCAATCGACAGCGTCGTCTTGGAGTCCGTCGTGAACGTGCTCAACACAGCCGAGGATTCGGACGAAGACGGCGATGGTGTCGATGATGCCATCGATGGCTGCCCGAATGGAGCAGGCTCCTCGCAGGGATGGGCCAGCACGCCTGCGAGCGACAAGGACCGTGACGGCTGCAGGGATGTTGATGAGGACACCGACGACGACAACGACGGTGTTCCAGACAGTGCTGATGGATGCCCGTCGGTTGTTGGATGGATGTCGAACGTTACCACCGACCATGACGCGGACGGTTGCGATGACCTCGGGGTCGACGACGACGACGACAACGACGGTGTGGAGGACAGCGGCGACCTTTGTCCTCAGGGATCCACGTCCTGGACGAGCCATGCCTCATCCGATTGGGATGCGGACGGATGTCGAGATGTGGATGAGGACGACGACGACGATCAAGACGGGCTGATGGACGATCTTGACGCGTGTCCTGCTGGCCAGTCATGGTGGTCACCGTCAGCAGCCAACGACTGGGACATGGACGGTTGCCGAGATGCTGATGAAGACGAAGACGACGACAACGACGGCATCCTCGACGTCCACCTGAATGGAACCGTCGCCGACCTGTGCGCCATGACACCTCGAAACGAAACCGTGGACGCCAATGGTTGTGGTCCTTCGCAGCGCGATGTGGACCAAGACGGCGTGACCGATGACGTCGACCTCTGTCCTTTCACAGAACTTGGATTCGACGTGGACGTGGTAGGATGTGAGGACAGAGACGGCGATGGCGTTCACCGAAGCCAGGATGAATGCCCGGATTCACCCGACCGATGGTCGATCGATGCGAGCGGATGTGCGGTCGTCCAACAGCCCATCGATTGGACCTCGTCGACCGACCTAACAGGACCAATGCAAACCGTCCCGGACTTCACCGTCGCGACACTCAATGGAACATTGACCTTCTCCGACCTGTGGGACGGACGTTCGACGTACTTGTTCCTCATCATGAAGACCACATCACAAGGTTCCACTTCATCCACGTTCACGATGAACCCAGGGAACCTCATTCGGTCCTTGCCAGACGATGTCCATTTGGTCTACGGATCCTTTGACAGTTCGTACCACCAACAAGTGATCGACCGACAGACCGATGTCGAACGGAGGCTTACACCATCGGAGCAAAACGTATGGGACTCTCGAATTCACTACATCGACATGGACCTCAGTTCTGCTTCAGGAGGTTTGAGCGATGCCCTCACCTCCCTCAGTGAGCCAGCCGGCTTTGGCATTGACCGATTCCAACGCCTTCGACAGATCGGGTCGACCTACACGTGGAACACGGCCAGTTCCTCATACGACCCACTGCATTACGCGCATGAAGCATGGATGTGGGCCACGGAATTCCCGGTCGAACAGCGTCGATTCGATCCTGGAGTCGAAGCCATTGACCTGATGTTCAACGCGCAGCACCAGGGGGGCTGGGGAGGAGGCTTCACGTCGTCCATGAACGCGACGTTCGATCTTCAACACGACTTGAGCACCTACGACACCATGGAAGTCTTTCACGAACACGCCTGTTCAGAGCGTCGCGACAGGTACCAGACAACTTCTGGAACGTACGCAGGGTGCCACGAGTGGGATTACGAAGCGAACCTCATGATTTGTGAGAGGAACAACACGTCGTCCTGCGGAACGGAATTCACGCGCTGGATCACGACCTATGGGCGTGAGGGACGATGGCTCACCAACCTGTCGCCATACCTGTTCATGCTCGAAGACAACGACGATCGCCGCTTTCTCTACAAAGGCGCCAATGGTGGTGGGTTGACCATCACCTTGCTCTTTTCCCGGTGGAGTGAAGCAAACGACGGCCATCGTCCAGACACCGCCACCTTCGGATTCACAGGTGGCCAGTTCAACGGCAGTTACAACGATCCGAGCCTCTACGAGCGGGAGCGAACGTTGGTCGTGCCATCAAACGCCAGTCGAGTGCAGATTGTCGCCACCATCACGGGACATGGTTTCCAGGTCGACAACGCGAACTGTGCAGAATTCTGCGATCATGAACACCATTTCACAATCGGTGAACATACGGATTACGAATGGCATCCCATTGTGTACAGTTCGACGGGATGCGAGGACTCCGTGCATCAAGGCGTGGTGGCCAATCAGTTTGGATCTTGGCCGTACGGTCGCGCAGGATGGTGCGCAGGCATGGACGTCAAACAGTGGACACTGGACATCACCTCTTGGGTTACTCCAGGGGACACCGCAACGCTCTCCTATCGGGGTTTGTTCAATGGAGCGGAATACGAACCGACCGGCGAAACGAGCCAAGCAGGCCGACGTATTCATGCTGAAATCTGGGTGGTGTACGACGTCCCGCTTCCTTCCCGTTCATGAACGAACTCGAGGGGGTGGAGCAGGGACGTTGCGTTCCACGAAGGACGGCGTGGACAAACACTCGTAGCGACTGTTTCGTCGTCGAGGTGTCCATCCAGCACGTGCGATCGTGCGTTGCAATTCGACCTCGCTTGCCTCAAGTTTCGTGGTCCCTGAGGCCGAAACGACGTTCTCTTCCATCATGGTCGACCCAGCATCGTCCGCACCTGCCAACAGCGCGAGTTGGGCCACGTCAATGCCCATGGTTGGCCACGATGCCTGAATGTGGTCGACAACGTCGAGCACCAACCGAGCCACAGCAACATGTCGGAGGTACTCGCTCGGACCAGCCCCGAGGGTGAGTTTGTTTTGACCGCGGTTCCTCCGTCCAAAAGAATTGGACTCAAGTTGTACCGGCCAAGCGATGAAGGACGTAAACGGCAGAGCACCATCTCGGAGGGCACGGTCTTGCATGTTCCGAATCCGGATCAGGTGTTCGACCCGTTCTTCAGCCCCTTCTCCAAAACCGATGACGTTGGTCGCGCTGGTGACCAACTGCAAGTCTTGTGCTTCCGACATGATGCGGATCCACTGTTCTGGACCCCCCTTCTTTGGGGAGACGTCGTTGCGCACGCCCTCCACAAGCATCTCAGCACCTCCGCCCGGTAGGCCGTGCATGCCAGCCTCTTTGAGGTGCTTGAGCACGTCGGAAGTGCGCAAGCCGGTCAGTTCTGCCATGCCTTGAATCTCGATCGGGCTGAAACAATCGAGGTCAATCCTTGGGTGACGTTCTCGCAAGGTGCGGATGAGATCAAGGTACCATGTGAACGGGAGGTCTGGATTGACACCACCCTGCATCAGCACACGAACGCCACCAATGGCCTCGAGTTCGCTGAGTCGGTTCGAGATTTCGTCGTAGGATTGTGTGTACACGTCCTCATGACCCAGCGGCCTGTAAAAGGAACAAAATTGGCAGTTGATGGTGCAGGCGTTGGTGTAGTTGACGTTTCGATCGATGAGGTAGGTGACCTCGTTTCCCGGAACTTGTCGACGACGACGATCAAGCCCAGCCCGCATCAACGCATGAAGTGGAGCCGATTCGTAGAGGTGGATGGCCTCTTCTGCGGTCAGTCGCACTCCAGTGGGGTCTTCAGGCGTCCATGATGCCTGACGCTCGAGGATGGCCCTCCACATGTTCATGACCCCATGATGGCCTCGATTTCATCGATTGTTTTTGGGCAGTCGGCGGTCAAGACAACGGGGCCTTCGTCCGTGATCAGCACATCGTCTTCGATCCGGATGCCGATGTTCGCATAGCGTTCGGGACAGGTCACATCGGGTCGCCAAGCACCAAAGTAGAGTCCTGGCTCCACCGTGATGACCATGCCAGACTCAAACGGTCGGGCGTCCCCTCCAGGGGAATACACACCGACGTCGTGGACGTCGAGGCCGAGCCAGTGGCCGGTCCCGTGCATGTACCATTGAGCCAACTGACCATGCTCCATATCGAGGGCGTCCTCCAACGCTTGGTCGATGACGCCAAGTTCGATGAGACCCTCGGCGAGGACGCGGCGAGCGGCAGCGTGCGGGGCGTCCGACGGACGTCCAACTTTGCATTCGGCGATGGCTGCTTCTTGCGCCGCAAGCACGATGGAGTAAATCTCCCGTTGGGCGTCGTTGAATCGACCACCAATGGGCCATGAACGGGTGATATCGGAGGCATAGCCGTGGACTTCTGCCCCTGCATCGATCAGCACAATGTCTCCTTCGGCACATGGTGCATCGTTGACGGTGTAATGCAATATGGTCGCATTCTCACCGCAACCTACGATGGATGGATACGCCCATCCGCTCGCTCCACCGTACACAAAGGCGCCCTCGATCACGGCCTGGAGGTGCCGTTCGTTCAGGCCAGACGCAGGCATCCGCATGGCCGCAACGTGGGCTCGTGCCGAGATGTTCGAAGCATGGCGCATCCAAGCGACTTCTGCCTCAGTCTTCCGAAGCCGCAGTTCCGCCAACCGTGAAGAGGGGTCTTCGATGGTGATCGGACCAGTGCCATGACGTTGTCGAGCGCGCGAGCGCCCAAGGACGTGGGCATCCACCAAGGCATCAATCTCGTTGTTCACGCCTCGCCTGAGCATGACGACCTTGCACGCATCAAGCAGCGGAGCCAGCACCGTGGAGACGTCCAGAACGCTGTGTGCTTCATCCACGATGCCTTGAGCCATGGCACCCTCAATTCCGGGTCGACGGCCTTCCCAGATTTCCATCAAGGTGTCCTTGGGCTGAACGAACAAACCCCATGTCCACGAACCTTCCTTGTGGACCGCGAAGGCTGTTGCTTCCGGATCCTCCCACCCCGTCAAGTACAGCAAATCCGAGGAGGTGCGGTACCGATAGTGAACGTCGTTCGAATGGACCCGCTCAGGAGGGGACGGAACGATGAGGAGCGTGTCGGTGGAGAGCCCAGAGGTGAGGCGGTCTTGTCGAGATCTGAACTCCTCAGCCGAGAGGGGGGCCGGAGCCGGCGGAAGGTCGGCGAACACCTCAGTGAACATGATTTCCTGTCAGGCCTCAGCCCTATCAACCGTTGCTCCCGAATCATCGTGGTCCACGCCTGCTCCGGGCCACGTCGGAATCTCCTCCTGTTCCAACGCACGTTTCGCGACGACAAGCAATCCGAGCACGGCCACGGAAACCACCAACGAGAAGGAACCAAACCATCGCTGTTCACCCAACGATCGTGTTTCTGGCTCTTCGATTGTCAACGTGAACGCAACTTCCGTGCTCGCCCCTTCGCTGTCCACCACTTCGACGCGTACTGCATGCACTCCTGCGTCGCCAATGTCGTCCTGGGTGAGGTAGAATCGATCCACGATTCTGGTGTCATCGTTGACCCACCAGACGAAGGTCAGGGCGTGAACATCGGACTGCGTATCGGTGGATTGGGACGCGTTGAGTTCAAAGGACGATGCTGCAGGGAGAGTCAGGTGCTCACCAGAGAGAATCCGTCCACCGTCGAGTCGAAGGTCGAGCTCGGGCGGAAGGTTACGGACAAGGACCTCTGCTTGGCTTTCGTTTCTGTGACCGACCGCATCAACCACCTCTGCATGCACCGTCCACACGCCCGAGGTTGTCGGCGTAAACCGGACCGTCGCCCCATCGAAGGAGATGTCGGATGCGTCGAGGTACGTTCCCAACGGTGACCGGACCGAAGTGGACAGCACGTCAACAAGACCACTGTCAACATCCTGAGCATCCAAGGCCACCCGCACCATGTCGTCCTTCATTCCGACTTGAGGTGCATCGATGGTCACCGATGGAATGTCATCGTCGAGCAGCAACACCATGGTGACCGACTCGGTCGACGCCAGCAGGGTGTCGGACACGGCGAAGGAAGAGATGTTCCACAGGCTATGCGCCGACCACGCCAACCACCGAAGGTCAAGGTGGTAGCCGGCGCCGTCCGGAACAACAGGAACGGAGAACGGTTCAGCCTCGCCTTGACAAACGCCGCTCGCAGTGGATGGGCATCGAAGACCGTGTGCGTTCAACTCCGCGCCTCGCCCGGGGGGGAATATAATGTCCAGCAGCAGGGTCGCATTCGCCCCGTCGACCATGGAAATGAAGCCTGGTGGGGCCTTGTTCCACACGGGCCGCCAGGACGTCGCCGAACCGATGTAGACGACAATGAGCGACACCGATTCCCCCGCAACAACCTGAAGGCCGCATGTGCAATCGACGTCAGAAACGTTCACACCGAGGTCCCATGTCCATCGGTCTTCCCCGTCTGGGAGCACGTGATCGAGGAACGCGCCCTCTGCAATTCGTTCGTGTGTGTCGAGGTCCAAAAGGAACCAAGAGACCTCATCGAGGGACATGGTGCTCCAACCACTGACGCCCAAGACGTCTCCGCTCACGGAGAATCCTTGCATCTGGTCAAAATGAACGCCACGGTTCACGGTACCCGCGGTGGCCGATGGTACTGCAGACCACATGGAGAGGGCCAACAGGACGACGGTCAGGGTGGCTGACCGTCGGGTCATCTGTGGGTCGCCTCACTCGCTAAACGGGTCGCAGAGTTGCCCTTGACCGGGGAAGGACACCGGATTTCGGGGGTTCGTGTCCCACTTGTATTCACAGTAGTTGACGTGCCCATCGCCGTCGGTGTCCACCATACGGTCCGCAGCATCGTCTGGGTCGAATTCGAAATGGTATTCCCAGCCAGTGGCCATGCCGTCCTCGTCGTGGTCCTGATAGTACACTTCTGGGCCATCGTTCCACTGGTCACCGTCGCTGTCGTTGGTGACCGGGTCCGTCCCGTTTTGGAATTCTTCGAAGTTCGTGTAGTTCTCTAGGTTGTCGTAGAAGCGCACGCCATCTGGTGACGACGGGTCAATGTGGCAGGCGCTGTTCGTTGGATCGTTGTAACCGGGGCAATACTTCTTGATCAGGCCAGAGCGGTTGAGGCCGTCGTGGTCTGGGTCTTCCTCACCGTCCTGAATCCCGTCAAGATCGCTGTCCGGCATTGATGGGTCCATCACACCACGCGCACCGGACGACGCCAGCGAGATGTTGTCAGCCAAACCCCGGATGAGGGCCAGTTGACTGTACTTGACTTCCCAACCGTCGGGGAGTCGGTCCTGATCGGTGTCGTCGTCCACGGGGTTGGTGTTCCATCGGTCCGGTGCTTCGGCCGAGTTCATCAAGGAGTCGTTGTCAACGTCATACTCTGCGTCCGCCAAGGAATCAAGCGATGGGTCGAGCGCCCAACGCGCGTTGCAACCATCGCACAGCGGGTTCGAGGGGATGGAGAATCCGCTGAGGTTCATCTCCCAGATTTCGAATTTGGCCTCGAGAACGAATCCGCCGAGGTAGTTTTGCCACATGTACCCGCCAGGTTCCATGAGGCAGTTGTTGTTCTGCGACGATTCACAGCCGGGTCGGCTCCACGTGCTCGCTGCGACCCAAAGGCTGTGGGAATTGGTGTTGTCCTCGGCGGACTTGACCTGCATTTCCCAGCCATCGAGCATGCCGTCGGCATCCGTATCGTTGATCAGAGGGTTGGTCGGCTTTTGGAACGGCCGTGGCACGAAGAGCACTTCTGCCCCGTCTTTCAGACCGTCGGCATCGGTGTCTGAATTGTTCGCGTGTGTCAAGAAGTTGTCCTGACCTGCAATCACCTCTTCACCGTCCTCCAGTCCGTCGTTGTCGGTGTCGAACATGCAGGCGTTCGTGAAGTACGATTCGCCTTCCCACATGAATCCTGAAAGCGCTTCGGCTTGGTCGCCCAAGCCATCGCCGTCCGTGTCCGGATTGGACGCGTTCGACCCCATGTCGCAAAGGCTGTCAAACTCGGTGAAATCCGAAAGGCCATCGGCGTCGGTGTCGTAGAGGCCAGGGTCGCTGGTGACGTGAACTCGCTGAACACCGACATTGACAACGAGGATTTCCCAACCCATGACCTCGATGCCGTCAATCAGTCCGTCACCGTCCGTGTCGGCCACCAGCGGGTCCGTGGAGCGACCGTCAACAATGCCATCGCCGTCACGGTCACGTGCATTGTATTCCATCACGTTCGTGAACTGCTCCTCCGGTTCCACAATCTCCATCCAAACATCAAGCCGGGATTCGATCACGTCGCCAAGTCCCACGTGAATAGCGTACACGTAGCCGTCAACCGGAGCGGCAAGCACCACGGTTTGCTTGTTCCCACCAGCCAAGGTCACCTGGCCCCGGGCGACGGTTTGGTTGGCCGTGACCCATTCGTCGAGGTCGACATCAACACCAATGACGGTCACGGAATTGACGAGTTCGGGATAGGTCACTGCACCGTCACCGTCGGCGTCCCATCCATCACGGTCGGGGTCTTCGTCCCCGTTGCTGCCGTCGCGTGGGTGGAGGCCGTTGCTCGACTCCCAACCATCGGGCATGCCATCGAGGTCGGTGTCGACACGCCATGGCGAGGTGAAGTTGGTCGGTCCGAAGTCATCTGCGACCCGGTATTCTTCGAGGTTGTTCAGCCCGTCCTCGTCCCAATCGCCGTACGCGTCCGACGCGTTGGCGGGGTTCAGCAGTTCGTCGGTCGCCCCAGTTGGATGGACGTTGGCGTGGGAATAGCAGAACTCGAACCCGTCCGGCATGCCGTCGCCGTCGGTGTCCCAATCCGATGGACCGTTCAGCAGCCCGTCGCCGTCCATGTCCTGAAGGAACCAGGTGGGTTCCATGTTTTGGAAGGGGGCGACGCGGCTGATCGAGGTGATGAGGGGCACGTTGCAATCCTCACCGGTGCCGACGAAGAGTTCGACCAACTCACCCGACACTTCGACGATGTCCTCGATCAAGTCCATGTCCGAATCGCGGGAGGTCGGATTGGTCCCGTAGCCTTCCTCGACCCAATTCGGCAGGCCGTCGTCGTCGCTGTCAAGGACGCTGTCGCAGGAATGTTCCCCGAGGGCGTTTCCGAGTTCGGACCACGATGGGGTTTCTTCATCGTCATCGTAGCGGTCTTGGAGCGCTTCTTCCGTGCCGGGGTCGAGGAGGGGGCAATCCCAGTTGCCTGAAAGCGGATTGAACATCACGATGATGCCCTCAGGGGAGGTTGCTTCGTAGGTATACGTGGCCTCCCAGCGGTCGTTCAAGCCGTCGTTGTCCGTATCCGCACGCTGAGGGTCGGTTCCGAGTTCCTGCTCCATGGTGTTGGTGAGGCCGTCACGGTCTGGGTCTCCGTTCGGACCATCGTTCGGGTCTGGCCAAGCATCGGTCTCGTTCTGTTCGGTTGCATCTTCAACGTCATCGGATGTGCCCGGATCCGTAACGATGTCATCGGACTCACCGTTGTCCAAGGGGTTGAGGCCATGGTCCACTTCCCACCCGTCCGACATCCCGTCTCCGTCGGTGTCCGGGTCGTTGATGTCGGTGCCGTACTGCGACATTTCCAACGTATCTGGGAGGCCATCGCCGTCGGAGTCGAGGGTCTCTTCTGCTGCCGACCCGTCACCCACGAGGTCGTCGTCTGCGGCACTCACGAAGTCACCCACGCGTTCGTTCGTCTGCCAATAGCCGCTGATGCCAACGAACAGCGAACCGAAGATGAGCGTCGAGACGATGGCAACATACGCCATTTGATTGTGGTTCAGCCCCATGGCAACGACTCCGCACCTTCCGGTGCTCCGCTCCGGTTATAGAACTTCATGCACGATGTTTGAAGGAAACCGCTGCACGGCGGGCAGGTTGGGAGGGGGATGGCAAGCCTCAGAATCGTTCAGAACGTCGGGTGTTGGAGGGGATGCCACGCCCACTGAGATCGAGGTCTGCGACAGAGATTTTCTTCGTGACCCCCGTGGCCATGGACCCTCCAAGCCGTCCTTTGACCTGAACAGCCGCGGTGCGACCTCGGTAAGCAGACGGGCCAATCAACCGTTCAAGCACCGGCTCTGGCCCAGAGGTGTCCTCTCGTTTGAGCCACCACCCCTTCCCCAAGGGTTTGGTTCGTGGCGCCTTGGCCCTGTCCATGCGTGCCGCTCTGCGCTGCAAGCGAGCCAGCGTGCGGCGTTCTGGGGCCTGTTCCGAACGTTCCACGAGCCATGCAGGGAGGCCTATGTCAAGCACAATGCCGTTCACGGTCAACAACAGGCCGGTCAAGAGCAAATGGGTTCCAATCGGCGTGTTGTCGATGCTTGGGACGGCGCGACGGCGACGTAGACGGCGACCGAATTCGATCATCGCGCGCTGGTCACGCTGCTTGACAAGGTGCCGTTGCTGTTGCTGCATACGAAGCACAGCCAAATGGAGCGCTGCGCACGCAGCACCAACACCAACCCCAACGATGGTGGGTCGGACGGTGGTGACGTACATCGCTGCGAGGCTGTAGAGGGGGAAAATCAGGCCGAGGTGCACAAGGCGCGTCGCCCATCCCCGGCGAAGGCTGGGGGCGACCCCACGGCGCACCCCTTCATGGGCCACAATCAGGGCGTTCGCCGTCAGGGCCTCGTCGAGGCCACCCTTGACGAGCGCTCCTGCCATTGGATTGATCGGGGCCTCATCGAGGTAATTTTTCCCTTCAGCAGCAGGCTGCAATGCGATGGCAACCTCAAATTCGTTCATATCCGGTTGCTGACCCATCAAGGCCTCAAGGCCTTTGACGCGTGGGTCTTCACCGTCGCTTTCCCTCAGTTCTTCAAGAATCGAACGTGCTTCATGCCAATGACCCACGTCGAGGTGGCCCAGGGCCACAGCGATGCGGGGTCGTGCCACAAGAGGGTCATGA
>JAYPDK010000007.1:0-50964 GCA_038125145.1 Candidatus Poseidoniaceae archaeon | reverse complement strand
CGGCCCTCCTCAGCCCTACCCCCGACACGCAGGCGTGCCGAGGTGCTAAGCAACCCCCCGACCTACCCCCTGTATATGAAGGCATCGCGGGAGAATCGAGTGGTCAGCAGCCCCACCGTCCCACGTTCACAGGGCGTAATCATGCGCGATTTGGCTTGCTTGGCGTGCGCGAGCAACATGCCCGTCCACATCGGCCTGGTTCGAGAGGCTCGCGACGACCTTGGCCAGCGGCTCGAGGAGCCCAGACATCGCAAGCGCCACGGCCAGGTTGGCCATGGCCTGGACGGTCCCACCGGACTTCTTTGCTGCCTCTTTGAGCAGTTCGCATCCACGGGCGTAGCCTTCTGCATCGTTGGTCGATTCCGCACGTTCGAGATGTGCGACACCGAAGGCTGTCAACATCGAAGCATCCATGCTGCCCTTCTGCGCAATCGAGCCTCCAACCTCGAGGGCCACCTCCCACTCAGCGTTCGCCACCGATTGGAAGAACCGTATGTGTTCTGCATGACCTGGCCCCGTAAGAAGCCCCTCGGACGGGGCCATCAGGCTGAACGGCGGCCATGAGGGGCGCTCGACGCCCTTCACGGCAGGCGAAGCCATGGGTGGGGCTTCAGCCTCATCCGGCACGGCTGGTGGAGCCTGGGACACATGACCAAGCCCGTACGCAGCCCGAACGCTGTCCACTGGAGACATCCAGAGATCAGGGGCTTGCACCTCGGCGATGGATGATGTGGCCGAGGAGGCTTCCGCTTCGTCCGCTTCGTGTTCTTGAACCACCTTGGCGTCGTCGTCGAGCCCCTGTTCCTCGTCGAGATCCATCTCGGCATCGTGGTGAACCGGAGGCCGAGACGCGGCCTCAACCTGGTGGATTGCGGGAGGGTGAGGTGCGGCGGCGGCGTCGACCGCGGCCTCAGGGATGTCGACCGTTGATGCTGAGATTGGAGCATCACCCTCCTCTGGTTCCACGAGGTGCGCCAACCCCGCACGTGAGGCGCCGATCCCAAACGGCAGTGAGGACACATACTCACGCGCATGTCCGCCAAAACCGAACAACAGGTCGGAATCCGCTGCCTCTTCGTCGATTGCTTCGGTGGTCACCTCGAAGGGTGCAATGTCTTCGAGCACCACGACGGCTTCGTCCAAGCCGGGTACATCGGCCATTCCTTCGGGGACCAAGGCCTCCTCGGATTCGAGATCAAGCATGGCCCGACCGCCGCACCCGTGGCATGTTTCGCCACGGAGGGAGAGCAGGCCGCACGCAGCGCATTGGTACACGCATCGTCCTCCGCTCCAAAGGGGAGGCCGGCGGCGTATGAAGGCGGCGGCTGAGCGTTCACTCTTCTTCTCGACGCAGCGAGGCACCGAGTCGCTGCACGCCCTCGATGACGTCGTCGAGCCCGTGGTCGCCGAGCGATTCAACGATGCTTTGACCGGAGCGGCTGCCCTTGGCGAACTGCCAGACCAGGCCGAAGGCCGTGATGAGCATCAAGACCCCCTTCCAGAGCAGTTCGTGGCCTTGACCGACCACAAAGACGAGCAAGCAGTAGACGGTCGCGATGGCGGTGGTGACCAGCATCACTGGGAAACCAGCACGGAAGAAGTCGTTGAAGGAAATTGGGTACCCCGCTTCCTTCGAAAGGCCGGCTGTGACAACGTTCGCCGATGCGCCAATCAACGTCCCGTTTCCGCCGAGGCAGGCACCGAACGCGAGGGCCCAAATCACCGGCTCCAGCGCGATGTTGAGGTCCGACGCCAATTGAAGCACCACAGGAATCATGGTGGCCGTGTAGGGAATGTTGTCGATGAACGCAGAGGCGATAGCGGACACCCAGAGAATGATCAAGATCGCTGCAGGCAACTGGAATTCTGGATCAAAGGAACCGATAGCGGTGGTGACCTGGTCTCCAATCCAGCCGATCAGGCCCAAATATTCCAGCGAATGAACGAGCACGAACAAGCCCGCAAAGAAGAGCAAGGTGGTCCACTCGACATGATGCAAGGGTTCCTCAATCTCGTGCGGGTTGGTCGCGACAAGCATCATCACGCCACCGACCAAGGCAATCCAGGACACGGGGATGTGCGTCACGGGATGGAGGAAGAAGGCCACGATGACCAAGCCGAGGATGGTCCCGCTCACTTTGAGTGCCTGGGGGTCCTTGATGCCGTAGCGGTACTGGAGTTCTTCCACGTCGCGGTGACGAACACCGGAGAGTTCGTCCCGGAAGAGCCAACGCACCATCATCAAACCAGGAACGATGCACATCAGGATGGCGGGGCCCATCTCGAAGATGAAATCGTTGAAGGTCACGCCTTGCGCAGCGAAGGCTGCAGAGTACCCTTTGGATTCGATGGCGGCAGGTGACATCGCGCTGCCGATCATGATGTTTGGTGGATCCCCGATCATGGTTGCAGCGCCACCGATGTTGGAAAACAAGACCTCAGCGATCAGCAACGGAATCGGACGGAGGTCGAGCACCCGCGCAAGTTGAATCGTCACCGGGGTAAGCAACAGCATGGTGGTCACGTTGTCAAGGAAGGCCGACAACACCGCGGTCACCAAACAGAGGATCACCGTGAGGGTCCAGACGTCCCCACCGCTTCGCTTGTAGGCTTCAACGGCAAACCACTCGAAGACGCCTGTGGTGGACAGGATGCCCACCATCACCATCATTCCAAGCAGCAGGCCAATGGTTTCCCAGTCGATCATGGTCGTGACGGCTTTGAGGCTCAACGTGGATTCCTCGGAGTAATGGTTGAGCGCGAAGACGGCAAGCAGACCACCCATGGCTGCAGCCAACGTTCGATCGACCACTTCCGTGATGATGAGTGCATACACGCCGAGGAGGATCAGGCCGCCGACGAGAAGGGCTTGGCCTTCAAGGCCGTCTCGAATGTGAATCTCGAGGTGCATTTCGTTGTCGCCACCGCCGACGGCTGCCTGCGCTTGACCGACAACGGCCAGGAGCCCAACCCCAATCAGCACAAGAACGGCGAGGTCCCTTCCGTTCAGACGGTAGCCGAAGGCCTGCATGCCATTGGGTCAAAGCGGCGTGATATAATCCATTGTCGAGCGAAGGGCAACGGAGGACCATCAGCGGTGCCAGAGCACGCCGACGTTTCCGCGTGCGAGCACGAGGGTGGCGCCTGTGCGCTCGCAAAGGATCGTCCAGAGCTGCCCGAGTCCTTCTTTGTCAAACACGCCGCGGTTGACCTTGATTTTGACCAGGTCCCGTTGCCGCAATTGGGCCTGAACTTCTTCGACAAGGGCTTCCGTTAGCCCTCCACGGCCGACGCGGACGGTTGGCCGCATGTCCTTCGAAGCCGCTTGGCGACGCACGTCTTCCGGAATTCGAACCATGGGCCTCACCCGTGTCGAGGTGCTGCCTCGCTTGAAGCCTCGGTCTGCTCTGCTTTCGGCCAGGGCCCAAACCGGTGAACACGTTCGCACCCAAGGCACGTCGTCACCCTTTGCCGGTCACGAATCCGAACGCGTGCCTCGTGCCCGGGGCGAAGCGGACCAAGGCAACCCCTGCACACCATGTGGCCCCACGGCAAAGGCATGGGTTGACGTTGCCGCCTGCACGTGCGTCGCAGGTGTTCAAGCAACACCGGCACCAACGGGTCCCCAAGGGTACGTTCTGAGAGCCGCTGGACAAGCAGGTTGACCGCGTCATCGGCCGCCTTGCGACGTTGCGCGGAGCGGCCACGTCGGCGTCGGACCATGGTCACACGTTCCGAAGGGCGTCAAGGATCGCAGCGGTGATGGTTTCGACGTCCCCCACGCCGTTGATTCGGTGCAGCAGACCTTTTGCGTCATAATGGGCTGCAACAGGGCGGGTTTGCTCGTGGTACGTGGCCAATCGAGCTCGAACCGTGGCCTCGTTGTCATCTGCGCGACGCTGCTCTTCAAAGGAACCACACGCACACCCTGCCTGAGGTAAGGGGAGATGCACGTCGTGGTAGACCGTGCCGCACCCCTTGCAGGTGAACCGTCCCGTGATGCGCTCGACGATGTCGTCGTCGGGAACTTCGATGGAGATGACCGCCCGAATGTCTGCGATGGCGTCCAATGATTCGGCCTGCGGGGTGGTTCGAGGGAAGCCATCGAACATCACGCCGGATGCCGCGTCGGCGTCCTGTAAACGCTCGACGATCAACCGAAGGATCACTTCGTCCGGGACAAGGGCTCCAGCATCCATGTAGGATTTCGCTTCGATCCCAACCTCCGTTCCCGCGGCGAGGGCGGCTCGGAGCATGTCGCCGGTGGACACCTGAGGTTGACCGGTGTGCGCGACAATCCGCTGCGCTTGCGTGCCTTTCCCAGCACCTGGAGGTCCGAAGAGGATGATGCTGCCCATGGTGGGCCGGTGCTGGGCCGTGTCTTGAACGTCGCGGAAGGGCTCAGCCCTGCCGGTCCAACCACTGCTGACCGTAGTGCTCCCATTGCTCCATGGTCCAGCCATCGGGGAGGCCGCCGGGCGGCAAGGGTGGGCCGTTCAACGCGGGGAGGGTGGGCACCTGTTTCTCGGACAAGGACGGCGCGGGGAGCGGTGGCATGCCAGCGGGAGGGAGGCCTGCAGGGGGAAGACCAACAGGCGGACGACCGAGCAGCGGCAAGCCTGCAGGTGGCGCTTCCATCGGCGGGCGGCCTGCGGGTGGAGCACCACGTGGGGCGCCAAGCGGCTCGATGGATTGCGCCAAGGCGGCTCGAAGTTCCTCCTCGGAGACCGCTCCAGAGGTGAGGTCGTTGTCTGAACCGGTGTGCATGACCTCGGCACGACGCAACCCGTCCTCATCGGCTCCGGCGTGTGCACCGGGTGCGAGCAGTTCCTCTCCCGCATCCACGGCAGCACCCGAGGACTTGAGGCGCCGGGCGCCGATCACCCCGACGCCAACCAAAACGAGGACGACGAGGGCGGAAGCCCATGCTGGCAAGACGTTGAACAATCCACCCGCGGCATCGAGAGGAGCGGCAGAGACGGTGAGCGTTGCCGAACCGACAGTGTTGCCGCCCTCATCGACAAGGTTGACCACAAGCGGCGAACGGACGGAGGTGGCCTCATCGTTGGGAGTGAGCGACACCTGAATGGTGCTGGAGGCCCCGACCGCAACACCAGCCCCGTCGTACCCTTCCGTGCAGGCGACGGTCCACCCGGCAAGGACCTCACCCGCGTTGTCCATCACAGCACCCTCGCAGGTGCCTTGCAACGCAAGGTTGCCAACATTGGTCACCTGCATGTCCACGACGTGTGCCTCACCCCGGACGAGGTCGAGCAACGCCCCTTCAATGCCGGTTTCAATGAGCGCGTGCATTGACGGCAGGACGCCAACATCAAAGCGGATCGTCTGGTTGAGCCATCGGTCCCCGCTTCGGGCGCTCACGTCCACCAAGACCTCAACGGCTGCTTCGGTTGACGGAGCCCCTGCAGGCGGAATCAGGCCCAAGCGAGCGACCTTGACACCACGAGGTTCGATGCCCTCCGGTGGGTTTGAGAAACCGATCGACCACCCGTCCGGGAGCAGTCCCGTGGTCCAATTCAGCAGCAGCACCGTGTTTCCAGTGTTCTCGATGGTGACTTCAACGAAGGCGAATTCACCGGTGATGCCGACCATTGCGCTCTCGGGCGCTTCGAGGTCGAAGGCCAACTCGTCCGCGACCACCAAGCGAGTGGTGTTCGAGATGAAAACCTGTGCCGAGCGCTCCGTTCGCAAGGTGTAGGTGTTGGCATCGCCCTCGACCGCGGTCGGAGAGACCACAATGCGGTAGACGACCTCCGTCGAATCCCCGGGGAGCAGTTCGAACTGAATGGACGAGGCTGCCGCGCCGAGAAGAGGGGTGCCGTCGTGGTTCGCGTCCCACGCCCAGCGGTCGCTGCTGGGCTGCATTTTCATGGTCAACGTCACGGGAACGTTGCCCGTGTTGGCAACCCGTGCGCTGATGTTCACGTGTTCACCGCTGTCGACGTTGACAACAGGAGGTGCGGTCACGGGTGCAGGACCAAGGGCTTGTCCGGATTCGAAGAGGTCCACACGGTAGGATGGTGCGGCGAGCACCCCGACGGGCACGACCTCAACGTGGTTGAAATCGAGGTCGGTGGCGGATGTGACGGTGCATGTGACCTCCGCCTGAATGCTTGGGTCGGGATACCCGTCGACGATTGGAGGGACGGTGATGGTCACCGGCATCGGAAGGTCTTCCAAGATATCCAGCGGCTCAAAATCCAACGTCGAGGCGTCGGTCCCGTCCAAGCCCACCTGCCAACCGTCGAGGTCGGCTTCGCAGGCGAGGTTGTAACTCGCTGGGGCGTTCCCCGTGTTCATGACGGCGATGGAAAAGGAAGCCGTCCCTCCTGGAACAGCGGCCAGCGGGCTTCCGTCCGACATCAACGTGCCAGAAATGCCCACAAGCACGTCGTCAACCCGTCCAACAACGAGCGTGATGCGTTGCGTGTGCGACACGAAGGGTTGGTTGGCGTAACTCGCCCTTACGTCAACAACAAAAGTTCCTGAGGCTGCGAACCGGTCCTGATCTCCCTCTCCAATGCTCGCGCTGAGGTCCGTCAAGGACAAATTCACGTCGAGGTGGTCACCAAGCTGCCCCTGCTCGGTCAAGAGGAAGGGCACGCTCTCATCGAATCCACGTGACCACGTATCCTGAGGAGAGAGCAGGACACCCGGCAGCGAAGCGTCAATTTCTTGCACCTGTGTCACCTCCAAACGGACGCTTTGGTTGCCCGTCCCCTCGTGCTGCACACGAAGGGGGATGGTGGCCGACGTGCTGTTCCGAACGTCCATGTGCTTCACCGCAGCCTCCGCCACGTCCACCCCGCTTGTTGGAATGCTCCCGTCGTCGGCGAAGGGAATGACCCGAAGGCCCAATGCGCTGACCTCAACGTCAAGCGAGTGCACGTTGTTGTCTTGCCCGGAAGCGCCGTCGTTGAGTTCCGTCACGTCGTCGTCCACATCGAGCGCGAGTTCAAGCGTGTGCGTCCCCGTCGTTGAAAATTGATGGATCAGGATATGGCTGTCGATCCGGCCCGACGCGAGCGGGTCCCGCAGGCCTTCGTACAACACCTGCCCGACCGTCGTGTCCGTCAAACGGACCGTTTGGGAAGGAGCGTCCGCCGTCCCTTGGTTCATCCAAGCGATGGTGATGGAAACAACATCGTCCTTGAGCGGGTTCGACGTGGACAGGAGGATGCTGTTGGCGACCCCGATGAGGTCGGCGGTCGGCGTGGACGTCGCATCGGCCACAACGACGAGCGCGAACGGCTGTGAGCCGCCGCCACGGTGATGCACTTCGACCGTCCACTGCCCCGCCCCTGAGAGCACACCCGCAGGGACGCGGATTCGCTCGACGTTGTTCACGTCATCCGCGGAACCCCCGGTGGTTGAAGCGCCGGCAACGAAGTTGTTGCCGAGCCATCGGGTTCCGTCTGGGGCCACCAGCACCAGGTCGAGGTCGTTCACCAATCGACTTGCTGCAGCACCGCTGCTGGCGCTTCCGGGTGCATCAGACCATGCAAGCGTGATGTCGATTCCGGCTGCGGGGTCCAAATCGAATGCGTACACGAGTCCATTGCCAGAACGCAACGATGGCCCATCGTCGACGTAGGTTGTCAGGGTCGTGGATCCCGACACGGGAAGCAAGGTGCGTTCGAGGTCGATGTGCCCCCAGCCTTCCACGCCATTTGGAATGTCAGGCGTGCCGATGTCCTTGGCGCCGTTGATGAGCATCGCCTTCACCAAGGCAGCCGAGGGGGCTGCGATGCCTCCTTGCTCACGGATCCATTCCCGAACCAACGCAGCAGAACCTCCGGCCACGGCCGTCGCTTGAGAGGTGCCACCCAAGGTCATGTAGAGCGCGTCACCGCTGCCGTGGGTACCGCTCGCGCAGTCAGCACCGGCAGGGAAGCGGGCTTCTTCTGCACGTCCCGAACAAATGCCGATGCCCGGGGCCAAGAGGTCCGGCTTGATTCGACCGTCGTTGGTGGGCCCTTGCCCAGAGCCGTTCCATGCTTCGAGGCTGCTTCCGTTCGAAGCGGCAATGGACAGGCCGTTCTTTGCGGTCGAAGGGGGCGTCACGCCCGTCGAACCAGCATCGCCCGCGGAGAAGATGGGGAGCAAGACCTCCCACGTGTCGACGTATTGATCCACAGACCGGCTGTCCGAGGTGTAGTCGCCGTGGCCCCCGTTCAGGCCCCACGCGTTGACGGCAATCCTGGCCGTGGCTTGGTCGGCATCGCTCAGCATCTCATAGAGCGAGCCCTGTCGACCAAACACACCCGTCGGGTCATGCTCAAGCGGGTACATCACGAGCGAGGCCGCCGGGGCCACGCCTTCGACCGTGCCGTCGCCTGTGCCGTCGCCGAGCACCGTCAACGCGACGTGCGTGCCGTGGCCCTCATTGGCGTCGGCCGGGGAGGGATCAAGGCCAAAGGTCGTCCGAACGGACGCGACGCGTGAAGGAGAACCAAGGTCGGGATGGTCAATGTCCAGTCCCGTGTCGAAGATGGCGACGGTTTCTCCGGAGCCGTCCAACATGAAGGACGCGTTCAGCCTCATGGCGGTCACGCCGGCGTACCCTGCAGCCACGGTGTTGTGCACCTGCATGGTGTAGGAGGGCTCAAGCCATACAATTCGATCGTCCGAGGAGAGAACCTTCACAAGACGAGCAAAGGACTCCACGCTCATCTCCTGCGTGTCAAACACGCAGGAGCCTACCCCACACCACGACACGGTGGCTCCTGCCTGAACGGCATCGAAGGCCAGTGCGGCCAAGACGTCGGCACCCAGATCGTCGGCGGGTACGACGGACAAGCCGCTCGCACGACCCTCCAAAAGCGAGGGATGAACGCGCCATGCAGGCGCCAGCGGACCGACCCAGCGCAGGCCGTCCGCCTCGAGCACTCCTTCACCACGGGCGAGCAACACGGAGGTGCTGACGCGATGCAACAGTACACCACCCTGCGCTTCGATGGCTGCCTCTTGGAGTGCCCCATCCACGTGGTTGAACTGCACCACGAGGGGTTCTCCGTTGCGGGGGACCCACGACTGCGTTTCCATCAACAACGGGTCACCGTGGAAGCTACCGATGCTCAGTGTTGTCGAAGCATCGTGTGGCGTTGAACGAATCGCGGTTCCGGTCAACGTGACGAGGGACCCGGCGTCCTTCGGTGCATCCTGCTCGGACGGTTGAGCAGCCACGCCGTGAAGCACAAGGGTCGGGGTCAGCATCAAGGCCACGAGGAGAGCAGCCAGAGCACCTCGCATCATGGCCCGTTGCGGCCCTCGGCGGCTTTTCAAGCCCACCCCGTGGTGGGCGGTGGCTTCACGCGAGGCCGTTGAAAGAAGCAATCGCTGCATCGGTGCGGGCAACGCTCGCCCTCCAATCGGACTCCGTGCCCATCAACGCTCGAATTGCGTCGACGTTTTCTGGAACAACGTCCGACTCCTGATGGATGGCTTGGAAATACCACACCTTGTTGCCCTCCACCTTGACGCCGTCTTCCCAGACAAAAATCTCGTGCAGATCGCCCCACGTGCGTCCAATATCACGGGCGAATTCCATGACCTCAGCGGTGCTGGTGATCCCTGTCTCTCCTCCGTGCATCATGACAACACGCGGCTGCTGTCGCCAGAGGTCCAAGACGGACGCGGTGGTCATCCCATGACCCTCGGGAAGGGTCACCACGATGGCGTGCATGTGCATGATGGTGGTCGGGACGGCCACGGCCATCGAGGTGATGTCGATGTCGGGTCGGACGGTCATGACATCGGGCCCGTGATGGCTCGGAACTTTGAGGACGGGGGTGATGGCATTGATCGGCCCCTTCTTGGAATCTCCTGGGTCCGCAGCACGTCGAATCATCGTGCATTCAACCGAAATCGACCCGCATGCCTCAAGCAACGGCACAAGGGTTCTCGACAATCCTGTCGTGTTGCACGACACCACGCGGGTCCCCTCCGCGCCGAGGTTTTCGGCATGGTTTGCGCAGGAGGTGTAGGAGCGTCCTGTTGTGGCGTGTTTTTCTCCACCTTGGAAGATCCACTTCACCCCTGCGGCCTTGTAGCGTTCCATGTTCGAAGCACCAACCTTGCCCGGAGAGCAATCCACGACAACATCCGCCAGTGCCAACAGGTCGGAGATGCCTCCGCCGCAGGCATACCCTGCATCAGCGAAGGCTGCGATTCGTTCTGGGTCGTCGGAGGTGCAGTAGAGCGGGTAGCCCTTCCGGACGGCGAGGTCGCAGCCGAACGACGGACGCGTTTTCGTCACGCCAATGACGTCCATGTCGTCTTGGGCTGCAACGGCGTCCGCCACTCGCTTTCCGATGGTTCCGTATCCGTTGATGGCGACCTTGACCGACATTTGCCTCGATTTCCACGTTCGCTCGTGGGCCTATGAACTGAACGATGGAGCCATTGAAACCGGCGATGAGGCTATGTGGCGGGCGTGGAAGGCCATGACATGGCCGGCCAACAGCGCCCGCTCATGGTGAGTGGCATCGGTATCAACCGCCAACTCGGCGAGGCGCTGGACACGGCCATCGAACGCAACGCCGTCCTCAGGATCGGGTGGACCGCGGACGGCACAGAAGTCCCGAAAGACGGGGAATCTGGTCTCTGCCCCTTCCTGCCGAGTGGCGCCAGGGTTCGATCGCTCGGGCGACTTGGCTCTTGGATCGCGACGCGCTGTGCTGGCTCGTTCGACCATCGAGGCGATGCAGGGGCGTTTTTCGCAGCCGCGCTGAACGGAGGGAAGGTCGTGTGTGAAGGTCGAGCCAACCATTTCGCTGGTTGGCGAATGGCCGACGGCATGCTCGTGCTCAACGAAGGCGCGAACGATGATCTTGGCGCAGCGATGCATGGGGGTCTGCTTCTGGCTCGAGGCAAGGTTGGGGCTCGCGTTGGAAACGGCATGGCAGGCGGCCTGATCGTGGTCCATGGTGACGTCGGGATGGACCCCGGAAGCGGCATGACCGGAGGAATGATCGTCGTTGACGGTCGTTGCCAAGCGCCTGCCGAAGGTGTTCACTTGCGTCCGCTGACGTCCGATGAACTCGCGGAGGTCAATTCCAGCATTGAAGACCCGTCCTGGCAGGTGCACGCCGACGCCGTTTGCCTCGTTCCAAAAGGAGAGGCCGCCGCACGTCACATCGAACCATCACCACGTCAGCATGCGCTTGAACACCTTCACCTCCTGCCCACAACGAACGACCGCCTCCTCAGCAGCACGAAGGTCGACTCCAGCGTGCTGTTGGGCCAACGTCCGCTGGCCCTTCCCGTCCCCGTGCTGCCACGTCTGAGCAGCGGTGAACGAATGAAGGCCAAGAGGTCCAGCGACGCCGTGGCCGACGTGCTTGCACATCACCCCGCCATCGTTGATGCCGCGCCCCGACCGATTGACCTGCTTCGGATCGGTGCGCAAAGCCTCGACGCTTGGCCGGAATGCAGCGATGCTGCAGGTGTCCTCATCGACCTCGACGATTTGCCTCCCATGGACATTGAAGGATTTGAAGCGCTTCTTGTGCTCCTCTTCAGCCTGGGCAACGACGAGCTGGTGGTGTGCCTTCAGGGCGACATTGGACGCGTCTCTGGCCTGCACGCGTGGGCTGCAGAATACGGATTGGCTGCGGCCTTTGCGAACATCGGCTCCCGTCCCGGCCTCCCCGTCGCGGCCATGCTGCCCATGTCCGGTCGCTCTGCGAACGGCACCCTCAACGAGGACATCACGATTGCAGGAGGGGCGTTGGATTGGGTACCAACGGGCCTCGACATCGCAATCCTCTCAGCGGCGGGTTTTGGACTCGTCACGTTCACGCCGGCCGAAGAAACACCTGCTGCACTGGCGGGCATCCTCACGTCCATCGAACAGGGGCTCGCCGATGCCCTTCGCAACGTCGGGTCGCACTCGATCGACGCATTGAGCCGCTCCAACCTTCGTGCAAGCACCCACGATGTCGCGCTGATGAGCGGATTACGGATGGCTGGATTCGACCGTCCGCTCCCCGAATGGACACGGTGATGGCATGCCGACGATCAGCGTTGATCAAACGGTCCTCCGCGCCCTCGTGGAACGAGGGGGTCACGAGCATAACATCAAGGAAATCGAATCGCTGCTTCCCTTGTTGGGAACCGATATCGATCGCTGCACCGAGGAGACCTTGGACATCGAAATTTTTCCCGATCGCCCCGACCTGCTGTCTGCAGAAACCCTCAGCCGTGGAATTCGTGCCTTTGTTCACCACGAGGCCATGTCGACCCACCTCTCAGCACAACCCGCAACGACCTCCATGGAGGTCGATTCGAACTTGGAATCCATTCGACCGTTCGTCGTCTGCGCCATCGTTCGAGGGGTGAACCTCGGTGCCACCGAAGCGGAACGTGATGCGAGCATTCGCAGGCTGATGGACCATCAGGAAAAACTCCATTTCGCCGTCGGACGCGGTCGCCGTCGGGCTTCCATCGGGGTGCATGACCTCGACACGATTCGACCGCCGTTCCGCGCCGTCGCTGCCACCAGGAGCCATTCCTTTGTCCCGCTTGCGTCAACGACCGAGATGACGATCGATGAGATCCTGACCAGCCACCCGAAGGGGCGGGACTACGCTCACCTTCTCGAAGGCATGGAGCATGTCCCCCTGTTGCTCGATGCTGACGATGCGGTCATTTCGTTCCCGCCCATCATCAACGGTGTTCAAACAACCGTCACCCCTTCAACGACCTCGATGTTGGTTGACGTCACCGGATGGGACATGGTGGCGTGCGAAGCAAGCCTCCAACTCGTCTGCCTCCAACTCAGCGCGATGGGAGGAACCATCGAATCCGTGCAAGTGAACGGTGGCGCAGCACATGGACTCCATCCCCGAACGGCGCCTCAGCACCACCGCCTCACGAAAGAGCGTGTGGACATGTTGCTCGGTCGCACCTTCAGCACGGAAGACGTACGTCACGCCATCCGACGCATGGGGGGCGACGTTCTCGAAGAAACCGACGGTGCATGGACCATCGCGATGCCGCGATGGAGGACCGACCTGCTGCACGAAGTTGACGTGGTCGAGGACCTTGCCATCGGTCACGGATACGAAGACCTCGGCGAAGCATCCCCACGGGCCCCTGCACACGGCACGCCTCGTTCCGATGGCCATGTTCGCAGGCGACTCCGGGCCATGGCGACCGGGCTTGGGTTGACCGAAGTCCAATCCCTCACGCTCTCAAACGATGCCGACCAGTTCGAGCACACGCGTTGGGCGCCACGCCACGCCGTGACGCGAATCACGAACCCGATCACGGTCGACCACACCATCCTTCGGCAGCACCTTCTTCCAGGGTTGCTCCGATTGCTCGCAGCCAACCGACACCATGACCTGCCGCAAGGTGTGTTCGAACTGGGCACGGTGGTCCGCGACCATGCCAACCACCCTCGATTGGGCATGCTTGTGGCCGAGGCCTCAGGCGGATTCGCAGCAGCGCGTGGCCGGGTGCAAGCCCTCTTGCAGGCACTCGGCGCGAAGGAGGAGGAGGTCGAAGTCCAACCGTTGCCCGACGGCGATGGGCCTTGGCTCGCTGGTCGAGCGGCCAAACTCCTCGTTCGAGGAGCGTGGATTGGATGCTTTGGTGAACTTGACCCACGCGTTGCTCTTTCGTTTGACCTCAACGTCCCACTCAACGGTGCTGAGTTCGACCTTGAAGCGCTGGACGCCGCGCTTCCCGACCCTGTGTGATCGCATGTGCGGTCGATTCTCGATGGGTTCGAACCTGACAGAACTGGTGCAGCCCCTCGACCTGCACGTCGAATTGGACCACCCTCCACGCTGGAACGTGGCACCCACCGACGCCCATCCCGTCGTGGAATGGCGTGACAACCGGGCGGAGATCACGGTCCGAACGTGGGGATTCAGCACGCGATCGGACGGCCGTAAGGGACCAATCAACGCACGCCTTGAGACGGTCCACGAACGCGGAATGTTCCAGACCGCAGTGCAACAGCACAGGGTCGTCGTCCCCGCGACAGGCTGGTACGAATGGTTGCCGTCCCCGCTCGGACGTCATCCGCACCACCTTCGTCCAAGGGGAGGGCAGGGGTGCTGGATGGCTGGAATTCACGCTGGCTCAAGCGGCGGTTTTGCCGTGCTCACGCAGCACGCTGCATCGTCCATCCGCCACATCCACGAACGGATGCCAGTGCTCCTCCGCCTAACGGACGTGATCCCTTGGCTGGAAGATGGGCTGCAACCTCGTGAGCCGGTCTCCGTCGAGCACTGGCCCGTCAGCATGGAAGTGAACCGCGTTGGCGCGCAAGGCGCGCATCTCGCCTCACCCTTGTCCACGCTTTTCTGAGCGTCGCAACGACGCGTTGAAGGAGGGCCTGACCGAGGGAAGCGCATGCGGGCACGGGTGATGGTCGCCCTGCTTCTGCTCACCTTGCTCCCCCTGCAGCCCACCGGGGCCGAGGGGTCAACCGAACTGGCGTGCCCAGACCACGTAGCGTTGCTCCCTGAGGGAAGCACCGTGCTCCAGATCACGCAGAACGATGGTGCTGGATTGGCCCTCAACGTCTCGACAGACGCTCCTCAGACGCTCATCGTTGGCAACGTCACCGCTCAGGTGGCGGACGGCGTGAGGGCGTGGTCCATTCCACTGCAAGCCGCAACAGGCCTGGAGCAGGGCAGGTACGCGCTCAACATCAGCCTCATGGACGGATCCGATGGGCTTGCTTCATGTTCACTCGACGTCTGGGTTCGTACCGCATCCGCGTTGGTGATGGGCATTGATGGAACATCGACCTTCACCGTTGAGGAATCAACGCGCACTGGCGTGGCCGTGAACCTCACCAACGTGGGGGCCCTTGACGAAGTCGTGACGTTCGCCATGTCAACAGAGAGCGATTGGACGTGGGGCTGGACCTTGAACGGCGTTCAGGTCGACGATCCAAGCACCTCGCTCGCTGGGGGCGCGCGCACGTACATTGGGGCTTGGATCGATGTCGGAAGCGTCGAAAACAGTCAGCCGCTCGCTGGCGAGGGCCCCTCGTTCACCATCACGGCCTCGTCGTCGTTCGATGGGCGTGGGGACGCCTGGACCTTTGTGCTCGCCATGGACGACGTGTTTCGTGTCCACCTCGCTCCAAGCGGCGAGCACCTCACGGTGGCCCCAGGCACCGACGGACGCATGGAGGTGCTGGTCACGAACATCGGGAACGCCCCACGCACCGTCGGGCTTCAACTCAACCTGCTTGACGAAGAGGGAGGTGTGGACGAGAGCATCGACGGCACCGAGCGATTCCTGCATGAAGGGTGGACCGTTGCGCTGTTCGGCACCCTTCCTGACGTGATGCTGGATGTTGGAGCAACGCGACGCATCGAAGTGGGCTTCCTTGCACCATGGGCCGACATCGGGTGGCTCAACGTCCGCCTCACTGCCCAGATGGGCGACGATGTCCAGAGCATCGACATCAACGGAAGCATCGCGCTGGAACGCGGGTTTCAGATGGAACTCCATACACCCCGCTGCCCGGACCTCGTCATCGACGACCCTTGCATCGTGAACGCAACCGTACGCAACACGGGGAACTTCGACGATGTGGCCGATGTTGTGCTGACCCTCACCGAGCAAGCGGAAGGCATCGTGGTCTTGGAACCCGGAACCACGCGGATGGCGCTCGCTCCGGGGCAATCGGCAACGGTCAACCTCGCCACGCTTCGCGCCCATCCAGACGCGCTCGCCTTCATGACCGCAGAACTGTCCCTCGCCCTTGGCCCTGAGGCGACCGACCCTGAAACACACGCGAGCATTGACCTGCGGATCGCCCCTCGAGTCGCGTGGACCTTCGTTGATGTCGTGGACGAACGTGTCGGCAACACCATCTCCATCTCCTCGACGTTGAGGAACGACGGGAACGTTGTGGATGGTCTGGTCATTTCCATGAAGTCATCGCACGGAACCCCGATGGGGCTGCTTCCTCCAGAAAATGCCATCTTCGATGGGGAAGGAGGGGACGTGCGAACCTTCGAATTGGACGACGTCCCGCTCGGAGCCAACATTTCACTTCGCGGCTGGTTCGATGTCCCGAACGACCACGAAGCCAACGGCACCGTCTTCGTCAACCTGAGCGTTCGGTCGCGGTACGTGCCAGATCAAGCCTTTGTGCATCAGGCCAGCGCGAGTTACCTCGGCATCCGGTGGCAACCTCAAACAGAGGGAAAGGGCATCCAATGGAGCGACATCTCCGATGGTGCGTTGACCTTCATCGGGGGTGCATGGCATGTGCTGCTGGCGCTGCTTGTCGCCGCTGCTGTCGTTCAACGTGCTATGAAGCAGAGGGATGCCATGAACGCAGAGCGGGTGCTCTTGCAACCGCTTCCGACCGCAGAACCGGAACGGGTCGAGGATTGGATGGCGGCCTTTGAGCGACCGACGAGCGCCCCTGAACCCGCCCCGTCCCGTACCGTTCGTCCAGAGGACTTCCAAGCCGCATTCGCCGCGAGATCGAGGCCGCTCACCCCCACGGCACCCGCTCCTGACCCAGACTTGGCCGATGCTGCGTCCACGGTGCTCGACGTGCACAGCGCGACGGCAGCGGTTCGGACGTTGGACGCGATTGCCGAACAACTGCAACCAACTGCTCCGAAGAGCGACCTCGATGCCCTTCTGGACGACCTGAACCTGGAGTGAACTCGATGCGCATTGGCGTGGACGAGGCAGGGCGCGGCCCATGCCTCGGACCCTTGGTTGTCGGGGCGTTTTGCGCTCCTGAAGAAGACGCAGATCTCCTTCGAGCCATTGGCGTTCGTGATTCGAAACGACTCACCGCTCCACGTCGGTCGGAGATCGCCGCGAACCTTCGATCCATGGGGGCTGACCATGGCTGGTCCATGACCACGGTCGAACTCACGCCGCAACGCATCGACCTCGCGCTTGCAGGAGCCGGGCTCAACCACCTCGAAGTTGAAGGGTTTGTCGAGGCCATCTCGGAGGTATGGCCATCCTCGAACGCGCCGCAGGTGTCCTTGGATGCGTGCGACGTGGACGAGGCTCGTTTCGGCGGTCGTGTCGCCAACGGGTTGCGGGCGCGTGGATTGGCCCCTGCAGGCCTCGCCTCAAAGCATGGCATGGACGACCATGACCTGCACGTTGGGGCTGCCAGCATTCTTGCAAAGACCGTCCGAGATGAATCGGTGCAGGCGTTGTCCGCGCAGCTCGGAATCGCGCTCGGGTCGGGGTATCCGAGCGACCCGGCGACCAAAAGTGCCCTCCCGCACCTGCTTCAAGGCCCCGAACCGCATCCCGACCTGCGGTGGTCCTGGGCAACAATCGAGCGGGCATGGTCCTCGCTCCATGCCGGTCCGGTCCCCGTCCGAACGGAGCGCGGTTCTGTGCGGCAACGAAGCCTGTTTGACCCACCATCCTCATGAAGGGACCGAACGAGGGGCCGAAGAGGGACGGAACATGTCGTGGACACCTGACGCCGATGTCCTTGAGTTCCTGGATCTGATTGCGTTGCAAAACGCCGTGGAATACGACGGGCAGGCGGCGGTTGGATCCGTGATCGGGCGCATCATGGGGATGCGTGAAGACCTGCGAGCCCACGGGAAGTCACTTGCTCCCGCCGTCGCCCGGGCGGTCGCCAGTGCCAACGAACTCGTCCACGAGCAGGGACTTGAGGCTGCTGAAGCCATCCTCCGTGAACGGTCGCCCGACCTGCTCGCTCCACGTCAGAAGGCCGAACGGAGGGAAGGCTTGCCCGAACTGACCAAGGCCGAGCAAGGCAAGGTGGTGCTCCGGTTTGCTCCAAACCCAAACGGACCGCTGTCGTTCGGCCATGCACGAGGCATCGTGATCAACGGGCAGTATGCCGAACGCTACGGAGGTGAGTTGATCCTCCGTTTCGACGACACGGACACGGTCGTCAAACCGCCGCTCCCGGAGGCGTATTCAGGCATCGTCGAAGAGGCCACGTGGCTGCTTGGTCGTGCTCCGGATCGAGTGGTCATTGCGTCAGACCGTATTCCGGTGTACTATGAGCATGCAGAACGCATGCTCGCAGGAGGTGGAGGGTACGTCTGCACATGCAGTGCCGAAGCCTTCCGTGAACTCCGTGTTGCAAAAACACCCTGCCCATGCCGCGACGCTGACGCCGAAAGCAACATCGAACGTTGGAAGAAGATGCTTGACGGACGGTTCGCACAAGGCGAAGCCGTTGTACGCGTGCGTACAGGCATGGACCTCCCGAATCCTGCGCTTCGCGATTGGCCGGCCCTTCGCATCCAAGACACCACCGCATCTCCTCATCCAAGGCCCGAGGTTGGGTCAACCTACAGGGTGTGGCCGCTGCTTGATTTCCAAAGCGCGGTGGAGGACCATCTGCAAGGGGTCACGCACATCATCCGAGGAAAGGACTTGATGGATTCCACCCGAAAGCAATCCCTGCTCTACGATCACTTCGGATGGACGTACCCTGAAACGATGTACTGGGGACGGGTGAAAGTTCACGAATTGGGGGGTTTCTCAACCTCAGCGATGCGCGCTGACATCGAGGCGGGTACCTACGAGGGATGGGACGACCCGCGCTTGCCAACGATTGCAGCCCTCCGTCGACGCGGCATTCAGGCCGAAGCGCTCAGGGCGTTTTGGCTGGAACTTGCCATCACGCAGAAGGACATCGCGGTACCGTTGGCCACCTTGTACTCCCACAACACCACCGTTGTGGATTCGGATGCCCATCGATTGGCCTTCGTCCGTGACCCCGTGCCGTTGACGCTGCACAACGGGCCCGAGGAGGCGACCCTTGTCGCCTTCCCAGACGATGCAGAACGTGACGTCCGTCGCCTCAATCTCTCACGGGGGGAAGTGCTGGTCGAAGCAGACGACCTTCAGGACCCTGCCCCGTTCCGGCTGAAGGACCTTGGAGACGTCGAGAAGGAGGACGGTGCGCTGCACCTCACCTCGTTGGAACGGTCGGACAGCCGGCGTATCCTGCATTGGACCACCCCGGACGCCACGGAAGCGGTGCTGATGGTGGTCAACGACGGCCAAATCCACCACGTGAAGGGACGGTTGGAACCTCATGGCCTTCCTTCCGGCGCTGTTGTTCAACTCGAACGGATCGGGTACGCCATCCTCATTGAGGAAGATCGACTTCTCATGATGCACGAGTGATCAACGCCGGGCCCGGTCAAGGTCCTTCAGGACCCCGAGGCGTTCCCGAGCGCGTGCAAGGTCGGACGGGGAAAACCATCCTGCGTACTCGCCGTCCCCGTCAACGGCGACGACAGCAGACGGCGAACGTGTTGCAACGGCCTCGACGACCTCCCGGAGCGGGGTGTCGATGGAGAGGCGCAACAGGTCTGACTCCATCACGTCACGGCATCGTGCTCCGCGAAGGTCGACGCTCCGAACGACCTGCGCCAGCACGTGGTCGGGACGGACAATGCCGTGTGGCGTCCCGTCGTCATCGAGGACAATGAGTACACCGCCTGGGACATCGATGAGGCGATGGGCTGCCTCCATCAGGCTGTCGTCCAAACCTACCGTCACGTGTTCGTCCTCAAGGTCGAGGTCGCCCAATCGCGTGGCCATGCCGTCACCCCTGAATCGTGATGCCTCGGGAACATCCTTGACAGACCACGCGGAGGGGTCGGACCGGGGAAGGGACCGGAACCAAGGACGAGCACGCGGGGCAGGCAAAGGTCGGCAGCGGTGGCATTGAACGATCACCACCTGGACGTCCGGGGGACAGCAGGCCCGAGACGGTCCACAACAGCGCACACACCGCGGCTGAAGCAACGACAAGTTCGGTCTGGTACGCGAAGACGAACATAGCAAGAACAATCGGGGACATCACCCCAGCCTCCACGACCATGAGACGCCTTTTCTTGGTGCGTGTGAGGCGAAGTCCAAGCAAGAAGCCGCCAACCAACACCACGAGAAGCAGCGCAGAGACAAGCATGGGTGCGTGCAGCGGGGCACTGGTCAGTGTGGCTTGAACGCCAAAGGAGGCTGCTTGGTCAAGCCCTTCACCCTCAAGATGGAGGACCTCGCCGAGCGGCAACCTTCGCACGGAAAGGTCCAATCCGTCGTCACCGTCGAGCGCTGCGCCAAAGAATGAGGTCAGGCCAGATCCACTCGCCGTGAGGTCGATGGACCACGACGACCAGTACGGGACGGGTTGAACGATGATGAAATCTCGGATGAGGTTGTAGTCCTGACCGTCGTCCACGACCTCGCGAGAGAGAATGGTGAGCGTCAACGGGTGGGAACGTACGCGGTCATCACCGTGAAGGTCGAGGGAAATGCTCACGGAACTGAAGGCGCTTGAATCACCAATCAATTCCTCCGGGTCAAAGCCAAATCCGTTGGCCAGGAACGACACGTGCAACTTGCCCATCTCACGCTCGAACTCCTGCACTTCGACGGCCTCAACCACACGGCTCTCACGTTCGTCGTCACCGATTCGCTCGGTCGAGAAGGAGCGGATTGTCGGAGAAAGGGTCACGTCGTCGCTTCCAAGGTGGTCCAAGGCCCATCGCATCCAGAAGGCCATCTCACCGTCGATCGTGAAACTGGTTTCGCGTTCCAGCACGAGCTGACCTCGGTCGGTGGCGAGGTCGGCCGTGGCGACGATGTCCAACCCCGACCCTGCACCGGTCGTCCGCAGGGGCTCATCGATTGGATAGTAGGTGCCGCCGCCTCCCCCGCCGCCAAGCGTGGTGAAGGTCAGAGGGACGGCCTCGCTGCTCAGGGTTGCGCTGCCGGACTGCAGGCGCAGCACGACCTCGACGGTGACGGTTTTCTCCCCTGGATTGGGGTCAGTCCATGTCCACGTCACGCGGACGCCGTCCTGAGACAACGTTTCCACAGGGTCCCCTGAGAGCGGTGTTCCGTCCACCCGAAGGCTGAGGTCATCGCTAAACGCGAGCAGGTCCGTTCCAAAGGCAGATTCGATCACAACCCCGAAATACGCGTCCTCCCCCTCAACCTCGACCTCGAGCAGGTTCATCGCCACCGCAGGCATCTCCCCCGTCAATGATGCATCTTCGTCGCCCGAACCCCATTCAACGATCAACTGCGAATCGCTTTGTGGAACGCTGAAAATGACGGTTCGTGCGAGCAGGACCACTTCAAGGTCCCACCCCTCGCTCAGCGTCAGGGCCTCAACGGGAACATCCACGGTCAACGTGCTGGACCCCTGCCCGACGAAGGTGGACTGCGGGGGAAGTTGCCCGATGAAGACATCACGACCAAGGCCCACTTCGACGGTGAGGTTGAGTTGAGCCCCACCCGCGTTTTCCACACGAACCGGCAAGCGCAACTGCCAGGTGCCCTCTGGGACGTCGCCTCCGCTGAGGTCGGACAATCGCCACGTGGCGACGACTTCTTCAGAACTGATGGAGGAGGCGATCACCACTTCCTCTGGTGATTCGCCCAAACGTTCAGAAAAAGGGCTCAAGGCACCAGCATCTGCGGTCCCGAGGAGGAACAGTTCCACCTCGCTTGCCCCACAACAGAAGCCTTCGGCAGCGACCGATTCTGCGTGGACGAGGGGCGTGGCACCCGCCAACAGCAGGACGGTGAGGACAAGCAGCGGGCGTCGCATGTGGACCAAACTCACAATGCACGTTCCAACAGCGTTCCAAGTTCTTTTTCGAAGAGGCCAACGAGGGCGTCCCCAACCTCGGCCTGCAGGTCGGCGGGGAGCATTCTGAGCCCGAGACGGGTCGCAGCGCGGCTCGCCTTGAGTTCGGCATACACAGAACGGGCCTTGGCTTGGAAGTAGTAGCCAACCGCCTCCTTGATTTCCGCTTTGAGATCAGGGTCTTCGTCAATCACGTTTCGGATGTGGCTCTTCAGTTCATCTTTCACGAGGTCCCGGAAAGTTTCAATCACCAAATCTTCGGTTGCCATGAGTTCGCGAATTTGCTCCCGCACCCCTCCGGTCAAGAGACGTTCAATGGCCATGCCACCTCATCCTCCTCTGTTCCTTGAAGCCATTGGTCAGGGGTCTACGTGGAGAAGCCCCTCACGCAGCATGAGGTCCATGCGTCTGCTCATGCTTACCATCGCTTCATCCTCCTCGTCCGGCAGCTCGAGATCTGCTGAAGTCGCCTGATCGAGCAGGTCGTGCGCTTGCCCAGGAACCGACGGTCGGTGCCACACGAGTTCTTCCAATCGTGCTGTGGCGGTACCCGATTCAAGGAGGCTCGGCAGCACCACTTCCGACATCCCTCGCGCCCTGGATTCAAGATCCAAGCGGGACCACGACCGGCGCAACCGTCCCAGCAAGGCGCGTTGAAGTCCGGGAGGCAGGTGGTTCGGAACGGCATCCGTCTCAGCGAGCGAAACCACGCGGACGGTCCCATCGCCTGCGCAGTGGTCGCGGAGCACGGTGTACATCGGATCGAAGGCGGCGTCCAACGCACCTCGGCGCCACTGCGCCACAAGCGTGAGCGCGCGAACCCGACGCACCCGATGGCCGGTCGGCGCAAGGTGTTCCGCCAGCATCGCGGCGGTCACCGACGGGGCGAGCGCACCATGCCGAACGTGTCCGTCCCTGCCGAGCGATACCGACGCCGTCACGGGAACGAGCATCACGAGCGAAGCTGAGGGGGCTTGCGTCGTTGGATGGGCATCCGGGCCGTCCCGGACCGCGACGATACATGCACCAGGTTCTGGCTCGACGTTGAGGCCCAGAGGTGCGTCGAGAAATCGACGGGGTCGGGTCAGCCTGCGACGGTACGGCCGCCCCAAATCCAGCAAGGCTGCCTCAATTTGGGCGAGGGCGATGGCGTCGTCAAGATCACCGGGCCCGTCGAGGACCACCGTCGACGCGTCAAGCACCAAGGCAGCGGCCTGCTGAGCCCAGGCTGCGGCCTGCTCAAGGCCATCAATGCCGCTGAGCGGGTCCACAGGAGGCCCATCGGGGGACGTGGTTTGAAGGTGCGCCAACCATCACTCGACCATGAGTCGGAGTTGGTCGCGCTTGTATCGCCAGTCGCTGGGGAGCCGGCCCTCGCTGACGTAGTAGGACGCCAGTCGGCGGATCTTGGCCTCGGTGAGTTCGAGGGCGCGACGGTTGTGGAGGTCCTTGTGGTTGGAGCCCATGTGGTCGATCAGGCCCACGGCGCGGCGCATGAGGTTCATCATGTCTTCCGGGTAGGTGCCGGTGGAACCTGCTTCGGAAAGCACCGCCGTGATGCGCCGACCAAGCACAAGGCGAGCGTTTGGAACGGCATGGCGGTCACGGAGCAGAGCACCGATTTCCGCCGTGGAATGACCGGCCTTGTGGTACTCGTGGATGAGGCCCTCGATGGCCGAAACGTCCGTGTTGGACCATGCGGGCGCCTCCGTGACGTGAGGCTTCGAGGAGCCACTGACGCCCTTGCGCGAAGAGTACATTCGTGCCATGCATCGACCTCCGAACGGTCCGGCGACCTGCTCCCCCCTCTTAACCGCATCGTCAGCGACGGTGCCTTGGTTCAGAGGCGTTGATGCGCCTTTGCAAGTCGACCGGGCGTCCCTGACCACTCCCATCCGGGTGCCATCGCTCGTGCAAGGCCGACGGGGCGACCTTCCTGGAGGACGAGGACGTCAGCCCCACCAAGCACCTCGCCTTCGACACGCTCAACGATGCCACGGTGCAGGTCACCCTTCCAGACCACGCCGGGAACGAGATGCACACGTGCCAGTTCAGCCCCCTGCTCGAGGAGGAGGACGGAGGCCTTGGACAAGGCGAGCGATGCCCTCTCCGGCGACCATTGGGCGACCTGTTCTCCCCCATGCATCAGGCGGTACCGCGGAGGTCGGCCCCGCACCTCAACGTCGCTTAGCCAATCGTCGCCTCCAAAGTGCAGGCGCGAGACGCTTTTCCATTCGTCCATGAGCATTGCATCCTTCGAACGACGGCGGGCCCCGTGCGTTCGTATCGCTTCACGAACCGCGTCCCCAAGGCGCTCGAGTGAGGTGAAGGATCCGGCGGACTCACCGCACCGCGTGTCCACCCGTGGGAGGTTGCCGTAGACGTCCTCAGGGAGTTCAAGGCCCGAATGATCCACGATAGCCACGTAGCCATGCGAGGCGATCAGATCACGAAGCATGCGCTCGACGCGGGCCACTTCATCCCTGCTCCATCGACCTGTAACCGCCAAGTCGTAATTCGCTGCTGGCCAAACCTGCTCCAAATCACGAGGTACAAGTCCTAGGGGAGAGGTCACCATCACTTCGTGAACGGCGTTGGTGCCGATCGCCTCGATGAACCGCCGGTGTGAAGGGGACGACCTGTACGGTTTCCTCGCTGAGCATGGGAGCAACACGAGGATGCGGTCCAGCCCTTCAGGCGCCCGGTAGGTGGTGCGCATGAAACGCTCCCACACCACCACGCTGGGGTCGTGCAGCGTGGCCTCCGACATGCACAACAGGCGTTTTCCTGCATCCACCACAACCGAACGTACGCCGGAAAGTTCCGCCACCAAGGCATCGTGATGTCGCAGTTGCGCTACGGTGCTTGGCGCCACCATGGCTTGGCGGTCCACGACGGTTCGGAGGCTGCCCATCACGAGGTGCTGCCGCACTTCGGCCAGCGCATGCGTCCATGCGAGCACTTGAGCACCCATGGACGCATCTTCACCCAACGCTCGGTCAGGAAAGCGCGGACCTCCACGGTCGAGCAAGGCGCCGGCCGCTGAGGCTCGCGTTGAACGCGCAAGGTCGAACAGGTCCACTCCCAGCCAAACAAGCAGTGCAAGGTTGTCTGGTCCACCGAGGCCCGGAGTCCAAAGAAGCGCACCTGGGAAGCGCTGTTTCAGGGTCGTGATGGCTTCGACCAAGCGGTCAGGGCGGCTGGCCAGGGCCACGGCATCCGTCAGCACGACCAGCGCTGGGTCAAGGTCGACGTCCATCAGGGCCTCATCGTGCCGCATCCGCTGCCAACTGACGGGCAACAGTGGCCCTGTGCCAGCAACTTCACCGGCATTGGCCTCCTCCATTTCGGGCGGAAGGACATGGCCAACACTGACCTCCCACGCTGGCCCGATCTCCTCGAACATTGGGGGCGCGAGGGGAAGACGTGCGGCCACCGTCAGCACGGACGGGAGGCGGCGCGAACTTGAACTCGTGAAGGGTGCGAGCACTGGGTCAAGGTCCGGGTCGCCCTCCGTCAGGACAAGCGCCGGCGTGGTGGCAGCGGGGGAACGCCGGTCCCCGAGCCCCCAGGAACGAGCAAACCGGTCCCGTGCGAGCACCGTGCGTCCGAGGCCCGCATCCATGCCATGCTGCGGAAGGACCACCACTTGAAGCATCAGGGTGAACGAGGTCTTGAAACGCTCCGTGCTTAGGGGCGTACATGCGGCGAGGCATGGTGTTGATCCTGCTGCTGCTCGCCCCGTGCATCAACGTGGCCGCTGCCAGCGACGCACCTTTGGTGATGGTACGCGACGGCGTCGTCGTCGGCCTCGAAGGAACGGCCGGCTCCGTCTGGACCTCCTCCGTCGAGATGGAGGCTGGGGGGGCGGTGTTCCTCGACGTGGCGTGCGGGTCATGCATCGTTCGCATGGATGTGGACGGGACGGATGTGGTGTCGGCCACGGGCGGGGCGACCTCTGTTCACACCGTCGGGAATGCTGGAACGCTGACCCTTCACATCGAATTCGTCGAAGAGGAATCGGCCCAGGTCTCCTTCCTTACATCCACCGTCGCCGCGAGCAGCCAGCGACCCCTTCCAACCGACGATGCTTCCGTGGTCTTGACCCAGACCGGAGAAGGCGAAGACTGGTGGGGGGGGCAGCTTGACCGACCGCGGGGCGACCTCGAGGCCGCCGAGCGCGTTGTGTTCAACCCGACGAGCGAGAACGACGCCTACCTCCTGGTGGAGGTGGCGGCACCCGGGTGGTTGGACCTCGTTCAGCGTGCCGGAGACGGCCGTGCAGCAGTTGACATCAAGCTGCACGAAGACGGGTCAGAGTCGAGCGTTGCGCTTTCGTGGAGTGAAAGCGATGACCTGAGGTGGACGCGCGTCGCCGTCGGCCTCGGCCAGCGTGTGCTTGTGCAGGCGAGCACGGACTACCCCGACGCCGTGGCGGTGCTTGACCTTGTGGCGCATCCCGCCGTAGGCAACCTCCGCATGCTGAACGATACCGGCGACGGGTTCTTGCTCATCGGCCACGGCGGCCAACGCGCCATTCTCGAGGTGGATGCAACACACAGATTGACCTTGACTCCGCTGACCTCAAGCAACCTCCGGGTCGAACACCTCGTGGACGGAGCATGGTTGGAGAGCACCTTGTCTAACATCAGCGAGCCCACCGTGTTTTGGCCGCTTCCGGACGCGGTGGCGTTGCGCCTGACGTGCGCCTCCCAGAGTTGTGCCGTGCTCGGAGCCATTGACCGGTTTGGTGATCTTGACAGCGAACACGATGCACCAAACGCCCTGGACCTGTCCTCCGACGACGTCCTGACCGGTTCTCGCACTGGCCTTCTCCCACTGAACGGGACGGGGACGGGTCACCTGGTCCGCGCAGTGCACGATGTGGCCGACGTCTTGACCATTCACATTGATGCATGGGAAGACAGCGTGCACCTGATCAGCGTCTCGGTCCACGCCCCCGGAGGAGCGATTGTCGTCGACCTCGTCCCGTTGGACCCGACGACGGGGGCCGTAGATGAGCACGCCCGTCGAACCACCACCATGTTCGACGAGGACAGCATCAGCACACAAGTTGGTCGTGGCACCCACCTGCTTCGACTCAGCGTTCCGGATGCCAACGAAACCCTCGCGACACCTTGGGGCAGTGACCTGGCAGCACTGAACTATTCCGTCACCCTGACACATGTCGTGGTTGATGAAGGGGAGGAGCCGTGGTTCCCTCCGAACGATACCGCTGAAGTCTGGGGCGAACGGGTCCGATGGATCCTTGGAGCGAGTCTCCTGATTCCAGCCCTCGGGTTCGCCGTTCTGCATCGCCGACGTCTCGCCTTGTCGAAGGCCATCGCTGCGCAACGTGCGATGCTGTCACGCATCACGGCTCGCTTGGACGCTGGACGTGCGCCACGGCTGGAGCAACGCGACCTCCGTCGGGCCCTCGACGCCGTGGCCCTGCTCGACTTCGATGAGGCGTGTTCAGGATGGGGGACGCCGGAGGTCACCTACAGGACCGACGAGGTGGCGCTTGCCTGTTGGAGGCTTGATCCTCGGCTCGCAGAGCAGGACGGAGAGCGCCTGCTGATTGGCATTTCCAACGCAGGCGCTCAATGGGACGTTGTGGCGCTCCGGCTCGATGCACCTGTCGGCCAACCCGTCAACATCGTTGCTGTGGAGCCTCGGTTCCATTTCCGTGGCGAAGAGGTGTTCATCGACACCCTTGGTGCTGGAACCGTCACCTTCCTCACGATTGAAGTGGAACGTGGGCCGACGCACGTCGACGTTGAACTCAACGGATTGGTTGAATCCAGCCCGCGTGCCGCTCGAGCGACCGAGAGCCTGATGCTTTCGATTCGTGAAGAGGAATGATCAGCCATTGCGACGACGTTCGTCGGCTTCTGCCCGAACGCGAGCCACCACATCTGCTGGAGCAAGGTCCGCACGGAGTTCTTCGAGGGCTCGTTTCGTTGATTTGGAGAGCGACGACGGCATGTGGAGTTTGAGCAGCACCACGACGTCCCCTCGACCACCTCCGCGAAGACGTGGAAGGCCCCGACGCTGAATCTCAATGGTGTCTCCGGCCGACGAACCCTTGGGCACCTTGATGTCGAGCGGCGCGCCATCCACGTGGTCGAGGGACACCGTGGTGCCGAGGGCGAGGTCCGCGAAGCCGAGTGGAAGGGACATGATGAGGTCGTTCCGGTTTCGTTCAAACCATGCATGAGGAGCAACGTCGATCTCCACGAAAAGGTCACCTGCCGGCTGACCGTCCCGCCCTGGCTCACCTTTTCCGCGCAGCCGCAAGCGAGTCCCGTCCTCCGCACCGGGCGGGATGTTGAAGCGGAGCGTGGTCGAACGGTCGACACGCCCTCGCCCACGGCAAGACCCACACGATGTTCGGGCCGTTCGACCGCGGCCGCTGCACGCGGTGCACGGTCGGTCTTGACGCGTCTGGAACGGACCCATCTGAACCACTCGGGACGTGACGCCCCGGCCTCCGCAGGCCTCGCATGTGTCGAGCAACGCGCCTTCTGCTCCAGTTCCCTCGCAGGGTGTGCAGGCCACAGGGAGGTCGAGCTCGACTTCCTCCTCTGAGCCGTTCATCACGTCTTCGAAGCGAACGGTGTGATGGTACACCATGTCGGCCCCGCGACGACGTTCTCGACCGCCACCCCCGCCTCCAAAAAATGAGGAGAAGATGTCCGCTCCACCGAACAAATCGGAGATGTTGATGCCACCCCCACCAAAGCCACTCATGCCCGGGCCGTCGTGACCAAACCGGTCGTAGTTCGCTCGTTTTTGAGGGTCGGAGAGCACGGCGTACGCTTCCTGAATCTCCTTGAACCGGTCCTCCGCATTTTCCTCGTCGCTGCGGTCGGGATGATAGCGCCGAGCCAAGCGCCGAAACGCGTTCTTGAGGGCCTTTTCGTCCGCCCCTCGGTCAACGCCGAGGACCTCGTAGTAGTCACGCTTTGACACAGCCCTCGGGCCGTGGGTCCACATGTCTGCCTTCAACCCAACGCAGGCTTCAGCGAACCTCACGCCGTGGAGGCCCCGCACGCGGGGCAGAAGCGTTCAGCGTCCCGCACGGCAGCGCCGCATACGGAACAGGAGGAGCCACCTGGTGCTACGGAGGAAGAAAACGCGGCGGTGGTGCTGAACCCTTCCGACGCCACTGGAGTCACGTCGTCGGGCAGCGGTGCGATGGGACGAGACGCCCTGATGGGGTCGGCCTCTGCTCGCGCCTCAAGTTGCTGGCGTCGGCGTTCCGCACGGCGGTCGCTGCCAGACTCGCCGGAGAAAAAATTCTGCACACCATCGATCAAGCGGTCCATCGGTGACACGGGCACCACCGCACCCACGCTTCGCTCCACCTCATCACCTTCCACCGTGAAGCGATGTCCAGTCAGCGTCGTGACGTCCACTTCCTCGCCCGTCTCCCGTTCCGGGCCTTCCATGGTGAGGCCGCCCACGCGTTCACCGGCCAGGGCCGCTGGTGCCTCCCGCTGCGGCACGGGCGTCGATGCCTCCCAGAGGCCTTCGTCCTCGGCCCGAAACACGTGACGAAGGCGGTGCAACGTCGTGCTTCTTCGATGTTCGTGGTCACGTTCGACAACGGTGGACCTGTAGAGGAGGAGTCCCACGCCGAACATGGCCGGGTACAGCACCCAGCGCGACCACTCTACCGCATCCAGCATGGCATGCAGTGGGTCGACGCTGGTGTCGAGGCTAAGTCCGACGACCGTCGGCAGCACCAACATGCCAACGCCGACGCCGGTTCGGACAGCCATGCCCTCACGCCCATCGATTTGGGGATAGAGGTTCGTGCAGGTTGTTCACCGGTCTCGGGCCTTCGGCGGTCGACCGAAGGTGGAACGCAGCAAGCCTGCAGTAAATCCTGCGTGGAGCAGAAGCAACGCCACTGGGACGCCGATAAGGTGGCTCGGCGCCCGGTCACGGACGATGGAGCGCACCCCCTCTCCCCCGATGGCCACGACGTAAGCGATTGCTGGCACCCACGACACGCTCGGCCAGGAAAACCACAGCCCACAGGTCAGGAGTGCACCAAACAACGGAAGAAATTCACGCGGGTCCAACCGTGACGGATGCCGACGCAGCAAGCGACCTCTCCAGTACCCGTAGCGGACGCACATGCGCCAATGGTGCTTCAGGGTTGGTCGACGGTTCATCCGAACCGTTGGACGAGGATCACGAAGCAGGATGCCGCCGGCTTCCAACAACCGCATGGACAAGTCACTGTCCTGGCTTGTTGGCCACGAAGCATCCCAGCCTCCAACGTCCTTGACGGCGGAACGGCGATGCATGGCAAAGGCCGGGACCTTGGTTGGACCTGCTTCGTGGAAGGCTGCAAATTGCCCACCTCCCCGGCCGAGGGGCGACCGCAGGGCGGCATCCACCCAACCTTCGACCCGCCCAGTGCGCTCGGAGGGGCCGAGCACGCGCACCCCCATCGCGGCAAGGGAAGGGCCGTGGCTCGCCTCTGCTTCCTCCCACGCCTCGACACGACGCTCAAGGTGGTCAACATCAACGCGCACGTGACCTATGAGCTCCACCAGCCACTCGACGTCGTCGGGGAGGAGGTCCATGGCAAGGTTACGGGCATGCGGAACGGTGGTGCGATGGTTGTCAACGACCTGAAGGCGAAACGGCACGGCGTCAACCATCCCCTTCGCCATCTCTGCGGTACCGTCGTTGGAGCCTCCATCCAGCACGATCACGTCAAACATCTCCGACGGGAAGGTTTGTTGGGCCAGGTCATCCAGCAGCAAACGAAGCCCACGCACTTCGTTCAGCACAGGCACCACGACGCCGAGGCGACCATGGATATGCTTGGCCATGTGGAGAAGGGAGGTAGGACCAACCTTCATGCTGTCTGTTCGAGTTCACGAGGCAAGGTCAAGAAGTCGAGGGGGGAACCGACGCCAATGTCGACACCACGTCCTCGCCTCACAGGAGTGGACGACGGCCTTCGAGTCCGCGTCAGCACACGCATACGCGGAGCGGACGATCCACAACGCGTCTCTGACGCCTTCCGTCGACTCTTCCCCGACGCACCGGACGTGGCGTGGCCTCCCCCTGCGGTCTATCCCACCGAGTCGGACAGCACGGTAACGGTCGAGAACGTCCCCCTCGATACGATGATGCAATGCATTCGCGACCAGAGAATCCTTGACACGGCACTCGACGCAATGACGATCGACATCGACAACGACACCACCTCGTTTGGGCTGGAGCGCGTTGCTGCACTCGCTGGCAAGGTCGCGTTCGGCCTTCCCGGCCATCCTCCGCTCGGGGGCACGTTCGAGGTTTGCATCGAAGGACCTGGTCTTCGTGATTGGCTGACGGCCGCCACGCATCACGACGGACGCGCTTCCGTCCCCAGAAGCATTGGTGATGAACGTGCGATGGCACCGGACGGCGAGGTGTCCGTCTGGTTTGAGCGGTAGGTCACGTGCGCCCTTTCACGGCCTGTCGCAGTGGCCGCATCAGGCGAAGCACGTGTGCGTGGAGTTCCGGAAGCAATCGGAACATGACAAGCGCCATCGCATACATGGCCAACAAGGCGACAACGCGTGCAGCATAGGTGTGTGCGAAGTCGAACATACGCAGTCCAAGCACCTGAACCGAACCGTGAACCGTGTCAAGGTAGACAATTCCTGCGTTCCTGAACACGTTGAGGACATGGATCAACGGCAAGGTCAGAAGGAGGGCCCGGAGCCTTCGACGCCATCCAAGGTTGAGCACAGCAATCGCGCCAACAAACACGATCATCGATTGGAGCGCCGTGCATGCGAGGACGATGTTGACCCCGACGCTGCTGCCGTCCGCAGCCCATACCAGATCGGTGCGTATGGGGTACTCACCGACCGGGTCGAGCCAGAACCACCTGTTCCCGTCCCACGACGACCACGCGACAGGGCCGTCCGCCGTGGCGACCCACGTTTCCCCCACCTGGACGTCACCTGCACCGGTGAACCGCATCATCCACGCGGTTTGCGCGGCAATCGACACAATCGCCAAACGGCTCAACCAAGGAACGTGCGATGTCGCGAGGTACGGCAAGCCTGCAAAGGCAACAGCACCTCGAAACCAATGCAGCGCCGCCCTGTCGTCTTCGTCGGTGACGACCCATTCCCACCATGCAAGACCGAGTCCCGCTGGCAGGGCTGAGGAGAGCATGACGGTCAGAAAGGGATCACCCTCCTGGAGGTACCCGTCCGCCATCAGGAAAAATCCGAGGCCAACCGCAGGCCAGCCCAACAGGGCCAAGCGGGCCATCGGACCAACACGAAGCAGGGAGAGTGCCAACAGCACCATGCCGCCGGTCAGGGCCAGCATGGCGGAGGCGGGCATCCCGGCCATGACAGACGCTCTCATGGCTCCACTTTGAAGGCTATGTGGCACGGCGGTGAACCTCAAGGGGAAGCAGCGGCCCTACCAACCATGGAGCGGGCCTTGGCGTACGCGCAAGGGTCGAGGTCAGCCACGCCCAGGACGCCCATCGCCTTCCTTGACAGGGACGGTGTGATCAACCTGAGCGTGGACGGCCACGTGTCCCATCCCGACCAAGTACGCTTGATCCCCGGCGCAGCGTCGAGCATCGCACGCCTACGACGGGAGGGTATGGCGATTTGCATTGTGACCAACCAGTCCGGTGTTGGCCGAGGATGGACTTCAGAAACAGCCATTCACGCCATCCACGACCGGTTGACGGAACTGCTGCTCGAGGACGATTGTGAAGCACGCCTTGACCTCACCCTCACCTGCCCGCATACGCCTTGGCACGGGTGCGGGTGCAGGAAACCAGAATCGGGCTTGCTCCGCCTCGGTGCCCATTTGATCCGGACGACAGGATGGAAGGACGCCCTCCGTGGTCGGATGGACCTTCCGCGAACGGACGCAACGCAGGGAACGGCACTGGACGTCATGGTGGGTGACCGACAATCCGACCTCTTGGCCGGACGTGGGCATGGGGCGCGAAGTTTCCGTGCCCCACGGGACCTCGGATTGCAACCTGTGCTCAATCGCTTGCTGGACCACGAGGACCGTGGTGACGGAGTGTGGTGAAGGCATGGGGTGGCTGGGTCTCGACGACACCGACCACCTTGGCGGTGGCTGCACAACATGGACCATGCATCAGGTCTTGGCCTCATTGCCCGAAGGGGCGTTCGTGGTCGACGTCCCTCGCCTTGTGCGGCTGTACCCTGCTGCGCCCCATCGGACCCGAGGAAACGCGGCCCTTGCAGCCGAGGTTCGCGTGGAATGCTCACCAACCGAGTGGTTGACCTGGTTGGACTTCACGTGGAAGAAGATCGTCGTACCGCACCGCAACAAGCGAACAACGTCGACGCACAACCTCCGGGAGCAAAGCGCAAGCGACCCCGGCATGGTGTGGTTTGACGCCGCACCTCCTCACGCGTTCTACCTTCGCGCCGTACGCGAACTCGTGAACATGAAGGACGTCCCGAAGGCCACATGGAGCGCCGGTGGGCGCGGGCGCATTGGCGCCACGGCTGCGGTAGCGTGGAACGGGACGAGGGCGACGTGGGAGGGCATCGCTTGGCGGCAGGAGGCGAAGGGGGCTCGACGGGTTGACGGCAACGTGCTTGCTTCGCTTGACGACCACCCCGACCTCTTCGCCTGCCGCGACCCGCGCCAAGGACGTGGTTTGGTGGCGCCACGCGGCGTGTCTCCCGTGCTTTTTGGCCTGCGGGGCACCTCGTCTGAGGCTGTGAGCACTGGCGTCGAAACGCTGCTGAACGCGACGACCACCGAATCCGCGATTGCGTGGCAACTGCATCGAACCAACCAAACCTCAGGAGATCACCTGACGTCGGTGATGGAAGCGACGGTCACCGACGTGCAGGTGAGGCGTGGTGGACACGTCATGCTCCTCACCGACCACGCACCAATGGTGGCCTTCCGGCCCTCCGGCCCGGTCGCTGCACTTGCTGCCACGCTCGTCAAGGACGATGTCATCCACAGCCTCGGGATGGTGATCGATGGAACGGTTCACCTTGAGGGCCTTCGGCACGTGACTGGACCACTTCGTGACCGCCAACGGCCGTGCTGCCCGACCTGTGCCCGCCGCATGAAATCGCTCGGGCAAGGGCAGGGATTGCGGTGCAGAACGTGCAACCACCGCGAGCCTTCGCGGTGGATAGGAACAGAAGTGGCCCCCACAGGATGGGTGCAACCGCCCCTTGACCGTCGTCGCCACCTTGCGCCTGACCTTCGCAACGGGGTTCCGCCCCACCTTACGGAGCCCCGATGACCGGCACCTTCCTATGGCAGCCACCCTTCCTCCCACCATGACCCCCGAGCAAACCACCAACATCGCGACGGCGATTGCGCTCCTCGTTTTCGTTGCGCTCGTTGCGTTCATGCTTCGACGTGCCCGAGAAAACCGAGAAGCAGCGCTCGCCGCGCTGGCACCGAAGGTCGCAGGCGACGATACGTTGGAAGGCGGGGCCCGGCACCCCGAGGCCTTTGAGGAACCCACCGAGGAAGACCTCGACATGATGGGCGACCTGCTTGACGACGACGAAGAGGACTGATCACGCGCCCTCAAAGCCATCGTCCGTCGGCGACAACTGGACCTCTGTGCCCCCGCTGGAAAGGCGAATTCGACCTTGGTTGATTTTCTCAAGCCTCCACACCGTGCACCCCGCAGCCTCAAGTTCCGGTTGCGAACGAACACGGACACCGTCCTCGGCCTCCATGTCCGTCCCCGGTTTTGCAATCAGCAGCACCGTGGCGTGTTCCTGCAAGGCGGACAACAACGCCACAACGGCTGAGACGTCCGCCGCGGGGATTCGACCGGTGCTTGGAGCCCAATCGTCCAACACCACCAACTGAACACCTGGGAGATCGCGCGCGGCCCCCTCAAGGGCCTTTGTCACGAGGTCCATCCGTCCGATGAGGTTCATGGCATGGAACCGTGTGGACGCGGCAAGGGACAGGGAACCCAGAATCTGGCTGAACCGAGCGGGGTCCGGCATCTCCGGTGCGGCCCAGAGCACCCGGCCCCCGTCCTCAAGGCAAAAGCGAGCGAGGTGAAGCCCGACCGACGTCCCTCCGGAGCCGGAATCTGCGACAAGGTACGCCGCTCGTGAGAGCATGGTTGATTCCCATCCTGCCATGAAGCATCCTTTGCGACGATGGAGCAAGACGCTTGTGGTGGTTGGAAACGCTCATCACCCTCCCTCTTTACCACCACGCATGGCCGACGAGATCCGTGAGCATGAGCGCATCCCGCGCCGGCCCGCACCTGAGTTCACCGAGGTTGGCTCCTTTGGCGAGGCGCTTCGCACCCATGGCCTCATTGGAACGGCGGTGGACGACAAGAACCAGTACGGCCCGCTTGGGATGATGGTGATGCTCTTCATTGTCGCCGCCATCACGTCCCTTGGACTGCTTATTCTTCGCGCGTCCTGATGGGAATGGCTTTCCGCCGTCGCTCATGATGGTCCTGCATGGCTCAAGGGAAGGAAGGCCCGCGTCCGACCTCCCAACAGATTACGATTGCCAGCGCCATCGACCGACGATGGACCATCATGGCGGCGTTGCTTGGTTCGAGTTCTGCCGTGATGTTGTTCCATGGCTTGCAGCAGGAACTGAATCCGACGCCTGGACGCGAACTCGCCCTCACGATCATTGCCTTCACGCTCCCGTTTCAGGCGGTGTGGTTCATGATCCACACCTACCACATTGCGTTCGGCCCTCACCTCGGAGCACAACAACAACACACGCTGCATCGCCTGTCAAGCATCTGCCAACTCCTCGCGTACGTTTCGGTTCTTGGACTGGCCATCCTATGGAGCAGTGCCTCGTTCTATGTCGGCGGAAGCTTCCTCCTCGCCACCTTCATCGCCCTCGGAATGGTCCGAATGGCGATGTCTGAGGCACGGCATCACGACCTCGGGACGGCCGGGGCCCGCGGCGAAGGTTGATGGAGCGGAGTCAGAGCCAAAGCGACATGGCCTTCTGTCCGTTGGATTACCGGTACGGCTGCCAGACCTTCAAACACATCTGGTCCGAAGACGGACGGCATGAGCGGCAACTGGAGGTGGAACGAGCGCTCGTCTGGGCCCACCATCGTCTTGGGCGCGTATCCTCCGAGGACTATGCAGCCATTGAAGCGATTGCTACACCGGAGGTCGTGACCAAACAACGGGTGTCCGAAATTGAAGCAGAAACACGCCATGACATCATGGCCCTCACCAAGGCCATGGCGGAAGCGGCAGGCGAGGCGGGTTGGTGCGTGCACCTCGGTGCGACCTCCAACGACATCGTCGACACCGCCGTGGGCCTCCAATTGCGCGACAGCATGGTGCTGCTCCGCGAGGCGTTGGTCCACCTGATTGGCGTCTGTGCCGACGTCGCCGAACGGGAACGCGACACCGTCATGCTGGGCCGCACCCACGGGCAAGCCGCCGTCCCCATCACCTTCGGACTGAAGGCGGCCGTCTGGCTCGATGAGTTGCGCCGTCACCTTGTCCGGTTGGACGAGGCTGCCCCGAGGGTCGCCGTCGGCAAGTTCCTCGGCGCGGTCGGCACAGGAGCGGCACAGGGTGAGGACGCGAGGCAACTGCAGCGCCTCATTCTGGAACACCTCGGGCTCGGCGTACCGCTGGTCACCACGCAGGTTGTGGGTCGAGACCGCTACATCGAATACATGCATTGGCTAGGGTCGGTCGCCACGACCTGCGAAAAGGTCCTGCAAGAAATCCGGAACCTGCAACGCTCAGAAATTGCCGAAGCAGGGGAAGGCTTCGACGTCAAGAAGCAAGTCGGTTCGTCGACGATGGCCCACAAAAAGAACCCCATCACCAGCGAAAATGCGTGCGGCTTGGCGCGAATTGTCCGCTCCTTCATCGTCCCAACCCACGAAAACGCCATCCTCTGGCACGAACGAGATCTTGCGAACTCAAGCGCCGAGCGCTTCACCCTGTCCCACGCCTCCGCCCTGTGCGAGGACGTGCTGGCGAAGACCGCGCGCGTCCTTCGTGACATGTGGGTGGACGCGGACCGCTGCCGTGCGAACATCGAGGCGCAGAAGGGACTCGTGATGGCAGAGAAGGTCATGATCGAACTCACGGCACACGGGGTTGGACGGGACGAAGCCCACGAAATCCTTCGCACTGCATCCTTCACCGCGGTGGATACCGGGGAGCACCTCTTGGACGTCTGCCTTCGAACGCCGGAGATCGTTGCTGTCTTTTCCGCGGACGACCTTGCCTCGATGTTCGAACCGAGCAACCACCTCGGCGTCACGGGTGAATTGGTGGACGAGACCGTGGCCCTGGCCAGGGACGCCATCGCTGGTTGACTCAGGTGACGACGACGTGCCCCCGTCGCCCATCCCAGTGCTCGGTCCACGTCAGGTCAAGCGCGCTTGAGAAGAAGGGCGCATCCATCACGAGCGTTTCGTACTCACCACCTTCTCCATCCACGTTGAAACGGAACGTCGCAGACAGCGCGGCCAGGGCATCGAGGTTGTCGTGGTCCAGCACGCGTCCAAGCCATGACGCATCAAGCCCCTCACAGGCGACAGCGGACATCGCGATGGAAAAGCCGTGCTCCACCAACCCACGGAGGTGGTGGATTGGCGATTGATGCCACAGCGGGGTGAAACTGTGCAGGCCGAGGGACTCACCAAGTCGCTCAAGCCTGTTTTTCTGGTAATCCGAGCGCAGCGCACCGCTCACGAATCCATCCAGATCGTATGCCTTGAGCATGGACGCTAGGGACTGAAGGTCCGGTCCTTCTTCACCGCTGATGCGTCGGTGGTCCCACGGCACCCCGGCCACAGCGGCTTGTCGCTCCACAACGTGCGTGTTCGGAACCTGAAACATGGGAGAATCACCCTCCACGATGAGGGTGAGCACGACCTGCACGTCCCAACCGCGGCAGACCGCCCACCACCATGCCGCGGTGGAGTCTTTCCCACCGGAGGAAAGAACGGCGACCCGCATGGTGATGTGGACACGGCGGTGACGTATCAGTCTGTCACCGAGGAAAGAGGGTTCAAATGGGGTGGACACGCGGTCAGAACGAGGGCGGACGACCGCCCATCGAGGTGACCACATGCAACCAAGCGGACGAGGCTACGACCATGGCATCACGACCTTCAGCCCCGATGGACGCCTCTTCCAGGTGGAATACGCTCGGGAGTCGGTCAAGCGTGGCACCACGACCGCTGGGCTGAAGTTCAGGGACGGTGTCGTGCTCGTCTGCGACAAGCGCATTGTCTCCCGCTTGATCATCCCTGAATCCATTGAGAAGGTCTTCAAGGTCGATGAGCACGTTGGCGTGGCGACCTCCGGTCTTGTGGCGGACGCTCGCCAACTGGTCGGCAGGGCTCGTGTGGAAGCCCAAATCAACCGCATCACCTACGCCGACAAGGTCCCTGTTGACGTGCTTGTCAAGCGCATTTGCGACTTCAAGCAGTCCTTCACGCAATACGGAGGCTCCCGACCCTTCGGCACCGCCCTCTTGCTCGGAGGCGTTGACGACGAAGGCATTCACCTCTACGAAACGGACCCCTCAGGAGCCTACCAGAGTTACCACGCAGGTGCCATCGGCTCGGGTCGAAACACCGTCATCGAGTACTTCGAGGACAAGTGGAAGGAAGGATTGACGCTCAACGCCGCCATGAAACTGGGCCTTGAGGCCCTTCGTCACGCGAACGATGGTCAACTCAACCGCGAAGCGGTCGAGGTGGCGACCATCACAGCGGACGGCTATTCCGTCCTCGACCGCGAGGCTGTGAACAAGCAGATCGACCGGCTGAAGCCCCTTGACGACTGACACGGTGCAGGCGCATGGTTTCGCTCGATGACGCCGTCGTTGCGCGTTGGGAGCATGGCGGCCAACGGTACGAAGTGTTGCTCAATCCCGACCTTGTCGATGCCTTCCGAGAGCATCCCGCGGATGTGGCCATCGACGACCTGATGGCCGTGGAGGACGTCTTTCATGATGCACGTCAGGGGGAGCGACCCACCGTTGAGGACCTGCTCGCGGCCTTCGGTTCCAGCGACGTGCTCGACATCACGACGATCATCCTTGAACGAGGGAGCATCCAACTGACCACCGCACAGCGAAAAGCCCGGGTCGAAGCGATGCGGCAACGAATCGTTCACCGGATCCACAGTGAAGCGGTGGACCCACGTACCAAATCCCCCCATCCGAGGTCCAGGATTGAACTTGCCCTCGAGGAGAGCAGGTTTTCGGTCGACCCGTTCAAGCGCCTCGAGGTACAGGTGAAGGAGGCCATTTCCGTGCTGAAACCCCTCATCCCCCTTTCGTTCGAACGCGTTCGCCTTGCGTTCAAGGTTGGAGGGTCAGCGTTTGGTCGTGCCCAGCAACTGCTTCGGGACGATCTCCAGCGAGAAGAGTGGCTTTCGGACGGCTCGTGGGTGGCCGTTGTTGACGTTCCCGCAGGGCGAAAGGCCGACATCATCCAGTCGGTCATGAAACTCGACCGTGAAGCCGAGGTTCGCGAACTCCCGTCGTGACGAAGGTCACCGCGAGGCGAGGGTCAGGTTCTTCCACATGTCCTCGGGGACTTCCATGGCCAAGCGCAGACCGCCCATGGCGCCAAGGCGAACGGGGTCGTCGACGACGTGAACGTTCACGTCGCCCATGTCGGAGAGGCGACGTTCGATCATGGCTCCAAGTCCTCGGATTCCGGAACCGCCACCGGCCAGCACCATGTTGCGGCGGAACTGGTCGTGGAATTCTGGGTTGGACCCAATGATGAGTTTCTTGACGTTGTCAACAATGGGTTCGACAATCGACTCACACGCACGCTGGATGCAGTCCGTGATGTCGAGGGTCATCGCCTTCCCTTCGATGGAGAAGTCGACCATGATGGGCTCGTCGGGGGGCGAGGCCGAGACAAAGGAATGCTGTTCCTTCCAGCGGCGCGCCATGTCCTTGGTGACCTGAGCACCGTTGTACTTCGACTGCACTTCAGCGATGATTTGGCCGTCAACGTAGTCACCGGCGTAGCCCGTGTGCATCTGGTCACCGGGGCCGGGGATGGTGCCGTACACGCGGCAAAGGTCGGTGGTGCCTGCACCAATGTCGATGACGAGGGTGTGCTCGAGCATGTCCAGGGCGTATGCCACTGCGAACGGCTCGGAGATGATCATCGCGGCGTTGACCGAACCAGACGCAGCGTCGAAAATCGCGGTCTTGTCCACGTGGCTGGCCTCGGCGGGGGCGCCAATCACGGCCACGACGCGGTCGAACTCCTCGGGGTCGGAGAGACCAATGAGATGGGTGATGAAATGGGCGATGTATTCGCGGTCTTCGGGTGTGTCCTTGATGACACCCAGCTCAAGGGGACGGTACAGGTTGAGGGCCAACCGATTCTTCAGGGCCTCCTCGCCGAAGAGCACGTCACGCTTCAGGAAATTTCGGGCCACGGGGTCTTTGGGGGTGCCAATGACCGTCAGTTCCTCGACTTCATGGGATGCAGACGACACCATGACGGACCTGAAGGTTCCGAGGTCGATGCCGATGTAGAGGGTTTCCTTGGCCATGTGCTCACGCTCGCAGCCCAACTGAATCCGATGGTGCTTATGAATGATGCCGAAGGAGAGAGAGGCTCAGCACCACGCCTCGCACGCGTGGCAGTACCATGCTGCGTGCTCGGGATACAAGTCCGCCATCCCTCCACACCCAGTGCATTCTTTCTGGGCTTGGTCGCCGAAGGCATCGAGGACGATCTTCACATGGTGGTGGTCGTCGATTCCGAGTTCCTGCCGCATCGCCCACAACAGTTGGTCTTCGGACGGTGAAATCACACCGTCCTCAAGCACCAACCGGACCACGGCTTGGTAGTCGGCGATGACCTGAACTTCGCGGTGATCGAGGAGGACCCCGCCCTTCTCAGCCACGATGTCCTGACCGCCTGGGTCGTCGACGAAGACCACAAGCGCAGCCGGGTCGAGGTTGGCCTCTCGAAGTTCGAGGTGGATGGTATGGCCCTCAAGGTTGGCGTACACCAGCCGTGAATGGCGGTTGATGGCGTTCGTGATTGACCTGGCCGTGTCCTCTCGGGTCCGGCCACGACGCCATCCCGTCGGGCTGGTTTCGTTGTACGCATAGAACTCCGTGCCGTAGCTCGGATACTCCAAACGAAGTTCTTCCCCGCCGTCAAAGTCGTTGGTGAGGATATGGAAGGCAGCGACCGTGGTCGACACGATGTTGTCGTCGTCATCGAAGCTGATCATCAAGGGTTTGCGCTCTTCCACCGCAGCATTGAATTGACCCTGCATGCCGCTCATCCACTTGTCTTCCAGCCGTTGAAGGCTCGCTTCCTGTTCCCCTGAGAGCCCCTTGTCGATGCCAAGCATGCCACGGAGTTCACCGGACTTCATGTCCTGCTTGAACTGCTCCACCAACTGGGCGTTGTGATGGTGATCGTCTCGGAGCGGGCCAGCGCGCGCTTCGACGTGGTCCGGGTCCTTCCACTCGTAGCCGCATCGGACGCATGCAAGGTAGCCGGACATGTTCGACGGTTGCGCTTCGCCTCCACATCGCGCGCAGTCACCGTCTTCCTTGTGGCCCAGGTTGTCTGCTGCCTCGCGTCGTCCTCGACGAGGGTCAAAGGCCGCCATGCATGGAAGAGGCCGACTTCGACCTTCAAGATGTCCATCGATTCACTTCAGGGCTTTCCGGCCGTAGCGAAGGACTCCGTCCTGCGCGTACAGACGACGAACCACCAACCGAACGCGATGACCGATGTCCACGTTGGCATCGTGACCATCGGCATGGAGGAATACCCCCCGCGGGCCGTCGTCAAGGTCGATCACCATGGACGTGAGCCCTCCCAGAAGAGGTGCGCGCAAGGCGAATTCAGACGGCGCTCCCGCGGCAATCAACCTCGTCCAAGAGTACACCGTACCCGACGGTCGGAGGTGCGTACCAGCACCGAGATCATGTCCTTCCTCGTCCGCACCTCGTGGTGGCCACGTTGGACCTGCCTGCGCCGCAAGGGCGAGGCGCGCGTCCATCCCGAGCCGGTGTGTGCGGTCGGACACATAGGCGCCCTGCGAGACGTTGGTGAGCGAGCGTTCGAGCGACCACGCGTGCTCGAGGCCTTCATGCTGATCGGGATCAAGGTCGATGGCCCCCTCCGTAGGCCAACCTATGGGTTCCGGCGCTTTACCGTCCACGACGGCCACAGCGTGGTCGAGCAGGTGGAGGCGCACGGTGCTGGATTCGACTTCAACAAGGTTGGGAACCGAGGTCCGGACGACATCATGGTCAAGCCCCTCCGGGAGGGGAGCCAGTTCGAGCGGACGACCAGATGCTGACCACGCTTCAAGAACATCGACCGACAGGGTGGTGTGGTCCGCGTCCGGCGCAAAGGCGGGGGCACCGTTCACTCGGAAACATGATTGAAGCAGCAAGCCCCCTTCGACCTCACTCAACCAACCACCGTTGAACGTGCGTGGGGCGGTCATGCACGGTCCCTCCCGAAGATGTGAACGGCGCATGTTGCTCCAGAACCACCCACGTTGTGCGTGAGCGCCCATCCGGCGTCGCGGACCTGCCGAGCACTGGCCTGCCCCCTGAGTTGCTTGAACACCTCGACCACCTGACCGGCCCCCGTCGCACCGAGCGGGTGGCCCTTCGCTTTGAGCCCACCAGAACCGTTCACCGTGGTGCGCCCCTCGTTTCGTCGCCCGCGACCTTCTCGCGCGAAGGTTCCGCCTTCGCCAACCTCGGCCAAACCCAAGTCTTCCGTCGCCAGCAGTTCGGCGATGGTGAAGCAATCGTGCACTTCCGCCACGTCAAGGTCCTTCGGTCCAATGCCTGCCGCTGCATAGGCCTGCGCTGCAGCCTTCCTTGTCGCCGGAAGTGTCGTGAGCGAGGGGCGGTCGTGAAGGGCGAGATGGTCGGAAGCCGCTCCTGAACCTCGCATCCACACTGGGGTGTCGGTCAGGGACCTTGCGAGGTCCGCAGAGGCCAGCACGAGGCATGCGGCGCCGTCTGAGGTCGGGCAACAATCGTACAGCGTCAGCGGGTCCGCGATCATCGCTCCCGCAGCGGCCTTTTCGAACGGAACCGCCTTACGAAGGTGCGCATGCTCGTTGTCAACCGCATGTGCGTGGTTCTTCACGCTGATGTGGACAAGGTCGTCGTGGGTGCTCCCGTGCTCGTGCGCATGACGCCGCGCCATGAGCGCATAGGTCCCGGGAAAGGTCAACCCTGCGAGCCGCTCCCATTCGGTGTCACCGGACACCCCCAACCAGTACCGCTTTCGTTCTGGCGTGAGGTCGTTCATGGTCTCGAGGCCGCCGACGACCACGAGGTCGGCCCGGCCACTGGCGATGGCCGCCCAGCCGTCACGAAGTGCAAAACCCGACGAAGCGCAGGCGTTTTCCACACGTCGTGCTGGAACCCCTGCCATCCCGGCATGCTCAGCGAGGTAGGCGGCGGTGTTGCCAAGTTGGCCTCCACCAAAGGCTGTGGAGCCGAGAAAGAGTTCGTCGACCTCGTTGAGGCTCAGGTCTCCGTCAACGCTCTCGACGCATGCACGCACCGCCTCGGACCACATGTCCTTCATCGCGCCGGGGTGCTGACCAAAGGCGGTCTGGCCCGCTCCAACGACCGCCACATCGACCATGGCCCTTGCACGCTTCACGGGCACTTGACCATCGCGGTCGGTTCGGGCCGATGATGTAATGAACGTGGCGCGGAGGCACCCTGCCATGCTGCGTCAATGCAAGAGCCACGGTCACTTCTCTGGGACCAACTGTCCGGTGTGCAACGAGGAAGGGAAGTTCATCATGTCCGACCGCGAAGCAGGCTCCTTGGGCCGCATTCTCGCGCTTGTGCTGCGTCACGCGCCCGAGAAGTTCGACGTGGACATGGACATCAACGGTTGGGTCGCGACGCGGGACCTGTCCAACGCTATCGCCAACAGCCGTCGCCACCTGCATTGGGTTCGGGCATGGCATTTCGAGGCCATCGCGAACGCGGACGAAAAGGGCCGTTGGCAGGTGGAGAACGAGATGATTCGGGCGACGTATGGTCATTCGATCGAGATTGAACTCGACCTGCCCACCGACGACATTCCCGATGCCCTCTACTGGCCATGCGAACAGGGCGAGGTGGAGTCCCTGCTCCAGTTTGGCATCCTGTCGGGAAGCCGCAAGCACATCCACCTCTCGCTGACCATCGCCAACGCCTTGGAAGCCGGTCGCGTTCGCATCGAACGGCCTGCAATTCTGGAAGTCGACACCATTCGCGCCATCGCCGAGGGCCACACCATCTTCCGGGCCGGAACCACGGTGTTCCTGACGGAGGAAGTCCCGCCGTCGGCGCTCTTCCAAGTTGAGTCGGACGACCCAGCGATTCAGGACACCTTCGCCCGTTGGGACGAAGAAGAGTGAATCAACGACCGCCGCACCTGGCACAAAAATCCAGGTCCGGGTCGAGCGGTGCCGCGCAGTGCTCGCAGGCTCCTGCCGCGCCCACCACCACGCTTGGAATTGGGCCACGCTCGGCGTCGTGGCCGTGCGCGTCCACCACCACCGTGGGGTCGAGCCCGAGGCGAACACGCTGGGCAAAGCGCGTGTTGAAGAGGATGGCCTCCTGGATGGCCGCTTCAAGCCGGCGCTGACGCTGCCCCCGTTCCTGCGGATCGGGTATGGACGCGCTCGCCTCAAGTTCGGCCTGCAAGTGCCGCAACAGCAGGTCAACGGTCGGAACGTCCGTCATGGCCCGACCTGCTCCACATCGGTCTTCAACCCTCGCGAGCAGCCTCATGAAGCCGAAGCCAGTGGGCAAGGCATGGTCCCCGTCGTGGTGGTCAAACTTGGTGGGGGGCTCATCACCGAGAAAGCCATGCTCACGACGAGCAAATCCGAGGTGATTCATCGGCTGGCCACCGAGGTGGCGGAGGCGGAACAGCATGGAGTCCGCGTGGTTGTCGTTCACGGCGCAGGGTCCTTCGGGCACCTTCGCGCAAAGCAATGGGCGTTGGCCGAAGGCAGGTCGGATGCGGTGGGTGGGGACGAGTGCACCTCGCAGGACGACGCCGTGGAGCGGGTGCGTGAGGACATGATGCTCCTCTCGAGGGAGGTATGCTCGGCCTTGGGTGCTGCGGGGCTGACCACGAGCAGCCATCCACCGCACGCGTGGGCCGAAGGAACCGGCCCCTCGTTCAGGGGCGATGTGCTCCGCCTGGTGCCGAACCACAGCACGCCAGTGACCTGGGGCGATGTCGTTCCCGTGCAGGGGCCGAAGGAATTTGGCATTCTTTCTGGCGACGACCTCGTGTACCGCTGCGCCATGGACGTGCCGAACGTCGTTCGCGTGGTCTTTGCCATGGGGGGTGCTGATGGCGTGCTGCGTCGGCCACCTGTTGCTGGCGAACCACAGGAGTTGATCACCGTCTGGTCGGAGGACGAAAGGTACGTCGGCCACCATGCTTCGGACATCGACGTGACGGGAGGGATCGGGCTCAAGGTGCAACGTGCCCAAAGCATTGCGTCTGCTGGAATTGAAACGTACTTTGTCAACGGCGAGGTTGCAGGTCGATTGCGGGCTGCCGTGCTCGGCAAAGACGTGCGAGGGACGCGTTTTCCACCCGCGCAGAAGGGATGAAAACCCGCCGTGTGGACCCTCCATGCATGGCTTTGCATGCTGAGGACCTCGACGCCCTCCATGGTCGCGATGCTCAGCAGGTCGAGATGATGTCGGAGGCCCTCATCCTCGTCGACGAGCAGGACGTCCCCTGCGGAAGCGCACCCAAGGCCACAGCGCACCGTGGCGCTGGATCCTACCATCGGGCCTTTTCGGTCCTGCTGATCGACGGCAACGAACGGCTCCTGCTCCAACGCCGGGCGGACGACAAAATCACCTTCCCCGGCGTCTGGGCCAACACCTGCTGCTCTCATCCCCTCGCTGTTCCTGAGGAAGAGGAAGAGCGGGACGGCCTCGGCGTTCGGCGAGCAGCCGTTCGAAAACTCGCTCAAGAACTCGGCATCACCTCCGTCACGGTCGATGATCTGGTCCACGTCGGTCGTTTTCGGTATCAGGCCCGACAGGACGCGACGTGGATTGAACGAGAGGTCGACCACCTGCTGCTTGGACGCGTGAACGACCTCGAGATGGACCTCAACCCAAACGAAGTCGCGGAGGTTCGCTGGGTCACTCGGGAGGAACTCGAAGGCATGCTGATCGACGAGAATCCTCCGCATCCAGTGGCCCCGTGGTTCCGCTGCATCGCGGCCCGGCTCATGACCGAATCGTGGTGGACGGCCACCGATACGAACGCCATGAAGGACCTGTCCTCGCCCGTGATCCACGACATGGGCGACGTAAGCCACATGCTGCCCGGCGCGACGGGTGCTGACCTCCTCACGTCGGTCAAGGAGGTTCTGCCCCTCATAGAAACGCGGATTGAGCGCCGCTTGCGGGCTTCTCGCCATCCCCGCTTGGGCGACGCGATGATGCACCTGATCGAAGGCGGTGGAAAGCGAATGCGCGCCTCGTTGCCTTGGCTGGTGGCCAAGGCGGTCGGGGACACCCACGCCGGGATGCTCGACGTTGGTGCGGCGATTGAAATCATTCACAACTTCACCCTCGTGCACGACGACATCATGGACGACGACCCAATTCGGCGTGGGCGCCCTGCGGTGCACGTCGCCTACGACGTCCCAACGGCGATCAACGCCGGTGACGCGATGTTGGCCATCGCCTTCGAGCACCTGTGCGATGAGCCCGCCTTTGACCTCGACCTGATGCCAGCCATCGTGGAGCGCATCGCCTGGATGGTTCGACGTGTCTCGGAAGGACAGCAGTTGGACATCGAGTTCGAAAGCACAGCGCAGGTCACGGAGGAACGGTACCTCGAGATGATCGAGGGGAAGACGGCGGTGATGTTTCAGGTCTGTGCGGAACTTGGAGCGCTCCTCAGCGGTGCAGACGACGAAACCGTTGCGTGCCTCGGGGAATGGGGTCGAACCATGGGGCTCTGCTTCCAATTGATGGACGACCTCATTGACGTGACCTCCGACACGGAAACGCTCGGCAAACCTGCAGGTTCTGACGTCGCACAGGGCAAGCGCACCCTCATGGTCATCCACGCCCTTGCCCAAGCCGACAGCCACGCGAAGGCTGACCTGATGCGCGGGCTTGGACGGGGCGAGGCAGCGACCGCTGAAGACATTGCAACGGCGCATGCCGGCCTCGAGGCCTCCGGGTCCATCGCATACGGCCGAGCGCGTGCTGAAGCCTTCCATGCCGAAGCGCACGCGTGCCTCGACCAGTTGCCTGACGGCCCCGGCCTTCTCGCCCTTCGTGAATTGACCGATCTGCAGCTCAAGCGCCTGAGTTGAGACGGACCACGTCGCCCACCTCGATGCGACCCTCGGTCAGCACCTCAGCGTACCAGCGGCTCCAACCCGGGTGGTGCGCAGCGGAGATGCGCTGGAAGGTGCCGTCTGCGAACGATCCAGAAATGGTCGAGCAGGGTGGTGCCTCCGTCGTCAAGCGAAGCGTGACCTGCCCCAGGTGAAGCACATCACCGGCGGCGAGGTCCGACCACGCAAGTCCATGGATCAGCACGTTTTCACCCGCTGAGCCGGGGGCGATAGGGTGCCCTTCGTCTCGAAGCGCCTCAAGTCGTTCAAGCCCATACAAGCAGACAGCCCGTTGTGGGCCGCCATGGTAGCGCTTGTTTCGTTGCAGGTCACCGGTACAGCCGTCCGACGTGACATCAAGCCAAGGCACCGAGGGCTTCGGCACCCCCCCTTGGGGAGCGGCGTGAAGGGACGCGACCGTCCCTTCGCCACACATCCTGCTCACTCGGCGTAGTAGGACTCGGGGTAGGGCTCGGGCTTGAGGCCCTTGCGCGTGCGGATCTCACCAACGACCTTGTCAAAGAGGTGCTCGGGGAGCTTTTCGAAACCGAGGTTCTCGGTGTTCCAAACCGCACGTCCCTGCGAGGCAGCCCGAATGTCGTTCGAGAAACCAAAGGTCTCGGCGATGGGGAGGATACCGACCACGGTGGTCACCTCGCCTTCCGAGGGCATGTCTTCGATGATGCCACGACGGTTCGTCACTTCGCGGGTCACCTGACCGAGCCAGTCGTTGGGCACGGACACGAAGGCCTTCTGCATCGGCTCCATGATGACGGTGCGGCCGCGCAGCATGGCGCCCTTGATGCCGTTCCGGACAGCAGGGATGGTCTGCGCCGGTCCGCGGTGGATGGCGTCTTCGTGGAGCTTGGCGTCCACCACGCGCACCATGACGCCGGTGATGGGTTCGTCCGCGACGGGGCCCTTCTTGCACACTTCGTTGAAGGCCTCGATGATGAGTTCACGGGTCTCGTGGAGGCCTTGGATACCCTTGGTGTCGTTGACGAGGACGTTCGTGCCGTTGATGGCGTAGATCTTGCGCATCATGTCCTTGTCCATGCCAAACTCAGCAAACTTGTCGCCGGTTTCCTTGGAGTCCTTGTCACGGACCGTGCCGTCACCGAAGTGGCCGTCACGGAGGGCCTGCACCACATCTTCGGGGAGGGCTTCGACCTCGATGAAGAAACGGTTGTGGCGGTTGGGAGACTTGCCTTCGAATGGATTTCCACGGTTGTTTGACTCCAAACCTTCGCGGTAGACCACAATGGGGGGGCTAACCTGGACCTTGATGCCCTGCTCCTCTTCAATGCGGTAGGTGGTGATCTCAAGGTGCAGTTCACCCATGCCGGCCAGCAACGCCTCACCGGTTTCCTGATTGGTGGTGACCTGCAGCGAAGCGTCGGCCTTGGCGAGGGCACGGAGCGCGTCGATGAATTTCGGAAGGTCCTTCATGGACTTCGGCTCAACAGCGACGGTAACCACGGGGTCCGAGTAGTGACGGATGGCTTCGAAGGGCTCGAAGTCCTTGTCCCGGGACAGCGTCACACCCGCAGCGGCCGACTTGATGCCGGTGATGGCTGCGATGTTGCCAGCGACAACCTTGGGGACGGTGATGCGGTCGGCACCGACCATCATCGCCACTTGCTGCACCCGCTCAGGCTTCGCAGCGCCGATCGCATACACCGACTCGCCTTGGTTGATGGCGCCGGAATAGATTCGACCAACGGCGACTTCGCCGGCGTGAGGGTCCATCCAAATCTTGGTGATCATCATCGCGAGTTCTGCCTCGGGGTCGCAGGAGAGCATGGCCTTGCCAATGGCGGAGTCCATGTCGCCGTTCCAGATGTTGGGGATGCGGTAGGGCTGGGCTTGGACGGGGCTGGGAAGTTCAGCGACGGCCATGTCCAGCAGCACTTCGTGCACGGGAGCCTTCTTGGCGAGGGTCTTCTGGTCCTCGTTGTTGCAGTACTCGAAGATCTCCTTGAAGGAGATGCCAGACTTCTGCATGTAGGGCACGGTGATGCCCCAATTGTGGTAGGCGGAGCCAAAGGCCACCGTGCCAGACCCAACGTCAACCTGCCAGGATTTCTTGAATTCCTCTGGAGCGAACTGACGGATGAGTTTGTTCACCTTCTTGATGGTCTCTTGGAAGCGAGCCATCATGTCCTCAGGGGTCACCTGAAGTTCGTTGATGAGGCGGTCCACCTTGTTGATGAACAGCACGGGTTTGACCTTCTCCTTGAGGGCCTGACGAACGACCGTCTCGGTCTGAGGCATGGGGCCTTCAACCGCGCAGGCGAGGATAAAACAGCCGTCCACAGCGCGCATCGCACGCGTCACGTCGCCACCGAAGTCGACGTGGCCGGGGGTGTCGATCAGGTTGATCAGGAAATCCTGCTTTTCGTAGGTGTGCACCATGGACGCGCTTGCCGCGTTGATGGTGATGCCACGAGCCGATTCTTGCTCGTCGAAGTCAAGCACGCGGGCCGCACCTGCAAGGTCGGCCGACATCATCCCGGCCCCAGCGATGAGGTTGTCCGAGAGCGTGGTCTTGCCGTGGTCGATGTGGGCTGCAATGCAGAGGTTGCGGATTTGAGGAAGGTCGTGCATGACCTCTGTCGCCTTCTTGATGTTGTCTTCCTTGCGTCCCATGACGGCCACCTTCGGTGATTCGACCGACCGGAGCCCGGTTCTTAAGCCCGGCGCTGCTCAATGCGCCAGAAACGGGGCTGCAATCGATACGCTCGGCCGTTGCCGAGGCGCGTTTTCGCTTCGAACTGAACGTCATCAGGCTGCGCCCAGCGACAGCGTGGCGCGGGCAGGGTCAGCGCGAGGTTCGGGCGTTACGGGACGACACGCGAAGGATCAGCCATCTGCCAACGCGCATGCACGAAGCAGCAACGCTGATCGCTCACCGGGCCGAGGCCGCGATGCGCTCAACTTCTTCCTTCTTCGCCACAGCGAAGGAGGTCACGTCGCCCGAGCTCGCCTTCGTGATTTCGTTGACAATGCACTGGGTGAGCGTGCGCTTGGACTTGCGCGTGCCGGAAGCGGCACCCGCAGCGAGGTTGCGAAGGGCGATGTCAAGGCGGCGGGAGGGAGAGGCATCGACGGCCTTGGGCTGCGACACGGCACCGAACTTGATGCGGGTGATCTCCTCCATGGGAGCCGCGTAGCACAACGCGTCGACGAAGAGTTGCAGCGGGTTGTCGCCGGAACGCTCGTGCATGGTGTCGAGGGCCTCCTCGAAGGCTTTCATCGCTCCTTGCTTCTTGCCGGTGTACTTTCCGGTGCGCATGAGTTTGTTGATGTAGCGCTCAACGACGGAGAGCTTGGCCTTGCCGAACCACGCGTTGGCATGGCGGCCACCGGTGTGGGGCACGCCGACCGTGGTGAGGTTGACGTAGGGAGCCAGGCCGGGGTCCCGGCAGGTGACTTCGCTCGCGTCCCACTTGCCGAACACCTTGGTGCCGATCCCGGCGATGGGGCGAACTTCCTCTTGGATGGTCTCGGATTCGTCGCTCATGGTACCACCTCAACGAACGGGCTTCTCCTTTCGACCTCGGACCATTTCGTCAAGCGAAACGCCGTTGACCTGGATGACCTTGTATCGGACGCCGGGGATGTCACCGTACGAACGGCCCATGCGGCCACCGATACCTTCGACCATGACTTCGTCGTGCTCGTCGATGAAGTTGATGGCGCCGTCTCCGGGGGCGAACGCGGTCAATTTGTTGCCGTTCTTGATGAGGGAGATCTTGACGGCCTTGCGAATGCCGCTGTTGGGCTGCTTCGCTTCGATGCCGACCTTCTCGACCACGATGCCCTTGGCCTGCGTGGAGCCGCCGAGCGGGTCGTGACGCTCACGCGTCTTCAGCATGCGCTTCTTGTATCGGCGGTCCGACCACCGAAACTTCTGGC
>JAYPDK010000006.1:29471-52294 GCA_038125145.1 Candidatus Poseidoniaceae archaeon | reverse complement strand
GGAGTTGACGGACATCGCACGGCAGCGGGCCGAACTCGCCCTCCGCCCTGGTTCGTGGCAGGAAGCACACCTGACCATGATCGCCGACACGGCCGCCACAACAGGCGACGCTCGGGCCGCCATTGAACTGCTCGAAACGGCGGTGCGGAACGCTGAGGGAGACGGCCGCAGCGAACTCGACGCTGACGACATCCGCCGCGCGGCCAAGGAGATGCCAAGTTCCATCGGCGATGGGCTCGTCGACGAACTCAGCCTGCATCAACTCCTCGTCTTGCTGGCCGTCTGCCGTCGCCTTCGACGGGCCGACCACGTGACCAGTGGGGACATCGACCAGCTCTACGCCGTGGTGTGCGAAGAGCATGAGGTGGAGGAGCGGAGCCACACCACAATCTGGAAGATCGTCAAGGAACTCGAACTTCGTGGCCTGATCAGCACCGAAGTCGCTCCCGTCGAGCACGGCCGAGGACGCACGACGCACGTCACGATGCCGTCCGCCCTGCCCGGTGACCTCATCCCAAGGATCGACGAACATATTCCACGACGGCTCCGCTGACCCCCGTTTTCAGTGCGGTGAGCATAAATACAGGCCGCTTGTCGCGCACCTGTCTGTAGGTGAGCATATGGCTGATGGAGGATTCATCGCTGTCGTCAACGACACGAACCCGGCCAGCAAGGGCCGTTCGTACAACGTCCCGATCAGCGGCAACAACCACGCGCAGTTCCTCGGAAAGAAGATCGGCGATGTCGTCGACGGCATCTTCGTTGGCGAGGGCGAGACCTCCCTTGCGGGGTACAAACTCGAAATCACCGGCGGCTCGGACAAGACCGGCACGCCGATGCGCCGCGACCTTGAGGGCGGCTCCCGACAGTCCATCCTCGTCACGGCGTCCACCGGGTACAAGGGCCACAAACTCGTGATGAAGAACAAGAAGGGCGAGAAGCGGAAGTTCCGCTACGTCCCCGATGGCCTGCGACGACGCCGCAACTTCCGCGGAAACACCGTCACGCAGGACACCCGTCAAATCAACCTCAAGGTCGTCGAATCCGGCAACAAGCCGCTGGACACGATCTTCGGCTCCACGGACGAGGAGCAGGCCGCGGAGTGAACCCGAGAGGGCCTTCGTCGACATCAGCAAAGGTGGGAGCGATGGCGCGTCGACTCCCACGCCAGCCAGAAGTCAACATCGGCTTGGTCGGCCATGTCGACCATGGCAAGACGACGCTGACTCAGGCCTTGTCCGGAGTGTGGACCGACACGCACTCCGAAGAGCGGAAGCGCGGCATCTCGATCAAACTCGGGTACGCCGACACCGCATTCTACCGCACCGACGATGGCGATCACTACCCCATCGGGCGCCGTCCCGGCGGCGGGGAAGACCAAGACAACGAACTTCAGCGCGTGGTCTCCTTCGTTGATGCCCCTGGCCACGAAACGCTGATGGCGATCATGATCACCGGGGCGTCGCTCATGGACGGAGCCCTGTTGATGGTGGCGGCCAACGAAGCCTGCCCTCAACCTCAGACCCGGGAGCACCTGATGGCGCTGGAGATTGCAGGCATCCGCAACATCGTTGTGGTTCAGAACAAGATCGACCTGGTCTCACGCGAGCGTGCGCTGGAATCGCATGCTGAAATCAAGGACTTCCTGAGCGGAACGATCGCTCAGGACGCCCCCATCATCCCAGTCTCGGCCCACCACGACGTCAACCTCGACGTGCTCATCGCGGCCATCGAACACTACATCCCAACCCCGGATCGAAGCGCGGACGCCCGCAGCCTGATGCACGTCGCCCGCTCCTTCGACATCAACCGTCCCGGCACCCGCCCCGGCAAGATGCGAGGCGGCGTCATCGGCGGCAGCATCGTCGAAGGGACCTTCGACGTGGGGGACGAGGTGCTTATTGCCCCCGGACGCCGGGTGGAGAAGGGGAACAAGACCACATGGACGCCCATCGAAGCCACGGTGACCAGCATCCAAGGTGGTGGACTCGACCTCAAGACAGCACATGCCGGAGGATTGGTCGGGGTCGCAACGCGCCTCGACCCCGCCACCACCACCGCGGACAACCTTAGCGGACAGGTCATCGCCCGAAAGGGCGACCTACCCGAGGTCAGGGAGACCATTGAGGTGGACGTGGAACTCATGGCCACGATGGTGTCTGGCGATGGGGAAGCCCCTGAGCCTATCCATCGGCTTCGCAACAACGAGATGCTCATGCTCAACGTGGCAACGGCCACCTCCGTTGGCGTGGTCAAGTCCTCGGAGAAAAGCCACGCCGTGCTTCAATTGCGCCTCCCCATTTGTGCGGATTCCGGCCAGCGCGTCTCGATCTCGAGGCGCATTGGGTCCCGCTGGCGTCTCATTGGCCACGCCACCATCGTTTGAGGTGGGAGCGTGGACCTGATCATCGACGCGTGCGGCTGGGCCGCCGTCGCACGTGGCCGCCTCAACGTCGACCTCGAGCTCCGCTCGTTGCTTGGCCAACCTGAGTGGGTTCTCCCGGCCGGCGTGCAGGCGGAACTCGAGCGGCTCGACCAAACGGAACGCGGGTTGCTGCTCGACCTCGTGCGTCGTCGGGCGACCGTGGTGCCGACCCCAGACGGCCTCGACCATCCCGACGACCACATCGTTGCGCTCGCCAAGGAACGAGGTGCTGCGGTGTTGACGGTGGACCGAGCGCTCAAAGCACGGCTTGTGGAGGGCGGCGTCACCATTATCGAAGTGGTGGATGGCCACCGCTTGCGACGCATCGACCCTTAAGGCAAGGTGAACAGCACGTCGTCGTCGTGCCCGTCAAGCAACCCGAGTTTCACACCGGCGTCGATCCATGCGTGTGCGTAGTTGATGGCCCCAAAGGCGCGTACGAGGTCCCCTTCTTGCATGAAGTAGGCCGCATCGGCAGCGTAGTCATCGGCCATCCGAAGCAGCCGGTCGAGCACCTCCCGCTCGGACGTTCCCTCGTCCGGAATCGGTGTCGCCTTCGCTCGCGCCTTGGCCGTGATGCCCAGGTAGTGCTGCACGCGTTCCAGGGTCACGCGCTCCTTGTCCTCCATCACGCGCCCTCACCCCTCTGCTTTCGAACACGCGCCGCATCCTGTGTTCGCCCGAGGGCGTCGTAGTGCTCTGCCGCGACCTCCCAGTCGCCGGATGCCTCTGCTTCTACCGCCGCCTCAAATCGACGGCGTCGAAGTGCCCAGTCGTCCTGACGTGCACCATCCGCAGCCAGCGCCCTTCGCGCTACACGTTCAACGCGCTCCCGCTCACCGCCATACCAGCACCGAATCAAACCGCTCCGCGTCACCCCCACGAGGGTGGCCTCGCCATCGCTCGCGAGGAAGGCCATCGGTTCCACACCACCATCTGAACCCTCCAACACCGCTCCACTCGTTGCTTCACGCACCCGACCGTCGAGCTCGAGCACGCACCACCCAAGGCTGGTCCTGCAGGCGGCAACAGGCTCGAGCACCTCATCGTCGACGCGATCGAGCCGATCCCAGCCTGAAGGACCAGGCGCTCCTCGGTGCAGCACCCCCTCCACCGAGCGAAGCAACAAGCCGTCCCTGCCCATCGGTGACGACCACGTCCAGGACGTGTCGCCTAGCGTGACCGGAGGCACGCCGCCATCGAGGTGCACGATGTGCAACAGACCGTCCTTGGCGTGCACCACGGCGTGGTCGCGGTCAAGCGCACCGCGGACGGCCCGGGGCGCGTCCATGTCGATGCGACGACGACCACGCCCTTCGGCTGAAAACAGGTGGAGACCTCCTTCCCTGCCGCTGGCAATCCACCCTCCGCCGGGGCGGGCCACGAGGCTAGAGAACCCCCGCGTGGCCGACCGCCCTTCGTTCAAGGCCACCCCGTCCGCCAGTTGATGCACGGTGAACCCATGCGCAGCGAGGACGCCAAGGTACGGTCCTGCGGCCACCATGCGGTGCGGTGAGAAGAGCACATCGGCGGACCAGCGGTGCGCGCCAGCATCGTCCAGCATCGTGAGGCGACGGCCATGCCCGATGGCGATCCAACCCGGACCGGCTTCGATGGAGGCCACGGGAGCCGTGACCTGAGCGGACCATGCAATCGACCAGGTCATTGGTCCTCACCTACCGGAAAGCCCCACGATTGAAGTTGACCCCGTGCGGCGAGGGACAGCGTGTAGACCCGTTGCCGACCTTGGACGGCGACGTCAAGCACCCCATCGCGATGGAGGCCGTTGCAAATCTGCGACAGTCGGGCACGCTTGATACCGAGGCGCTGCAACACGCTGGTGTCCGAGGGGGAAAGAGGGCGCTTGCTCGCCACCTCCACCACGACGGCTCCTCCACGATTCAGCCCTTTCAAAGCGTCCGTCCGCAGGGGGCGGTGCTGAACCGCGCTCGGCAGGGGTGCTCCGAGGGCCATCAAGGCCCCGGCTAGCCCCTGCTCGACCGTGCTTCGGTCCATCTGCTGGACGCCGGTGTGAAGAAGACGGGCCAACTGCTGCAAGGACCGTTGATCTGCAATGGAGAGGTTGTGTTCTTGCGATGAAGCCTCCTTTTGGAGGCTCACAGAGGAGCCAAGAGCACTCTCGCTCACGTTCGTGCGGCCGCCCGTCAGGTCGGTGAAGACGTTCGCCTCATCGCGTACTTCGTGGGGATCGGGAAGCGGCCTCGTCGAAGCCTCGGCTTCGCGCGCGTCCTCGATGCCTGCCTTGGTCTCCGAAGAGCGGTGGGACAAGCGGCCGAATCCTCTCCCAACGCCAGAGGAGGGGAGCGGTTTCGAAGGGGCCTGCACATCTGGGGAGATCACCGGCAGCGGTGCCGCGCTCGCTGGTTCATCCGTGGAACCTGCGGGATCCTCCTCGATCGTGTCCTCCTCAACCCACGGACCTGCCTCGCCCTCGTCGTCCGCGGGTTCGGACCCGATTCCTTCGTACCACAGTCCAGCGGGCTCGACGTTCTGCTCATGTGGACGAAGCGGCAAGGGAGCATCACGCTCCCGGTCACCGTCCAACATGGACATGTCGAAGTCGAGCGCTTGCGCCTCAACCGATTCAAAATACGTGCCTCCGTTGGCCTCTGCGCCCAAAACGGAGGGGGCAGCGGGAGCGCCTCCTGCGTTTCTCGACCCACGACGATGGGCATCGAAGGCCTTGCGAAGGTGCGCCACGATGTCACGGGGTTGGGGCGGTACGTGCCCGAGGTTGGCCTCAATCCAAGTGGCGTGAGGCCGCCACCCTGAGGGCGACTGACGACGCACCCGAGCATCGATTAGGTCCGAAATGGCGGACATGGAGAGATCACCAAGCGAGATTTCGCCGCTGAATTTGGACTGCACGTCGCCAAACCTCGCAGCGTGTGCGGGCGTTGTGACGACAACGAAGACCGCTGGGAGGCGCTCAAGGTACGGCATGGCTGTACTGAGCAAGGTCGGCAGGCGCGCGCCATCCAGCGATGGCAAATCAAGCACCACAAGGGCCGGGCTCGTATCGCGTCGAAGGGTCGCCTTGATCTGACGCATGGCTTCGTCCACCGATGCAGGAGCCTCGCCTTTCACGAAGGCCTGGTGAATTTGGTGGATGAGGTTGGCCACTTCGCCGGGACCTTGATCCACGCTCACGATGTGGGTGGAACGGCGAACTCCGGCAGCAAGCACGCGCATGAGCGAGGTACGACCGGACCCTGGGGGCCCCGTCAAGAGCACCATGGAGAATCCACTCGCGTCCTTGAGTTCCCAATGGAGTGCTTCAACGGCCTCGCTTCGGCCAACAAGCAAGTCCCTGTCGTCTGCCTCAAGCGGACTCTGATCGAACGGGTTGGACGGCAACGAAGGAAACCCGTTTGACTCGACCATGACCGCGGCCAACCGCGACGGGGTATTTCATCCTTCATCGGGCAGAGGGAAACCTTCGACGCGTTAACACCCGTTGAACGCGGCGCGGAGAGCCGAATGTGGGGTCGCGATAACGCAACCTAACGCTCAACCAACGTATGCCTAACGCGTTAGCGACCCGTTAATCACCCCGGTGGATTCATCGGCACGACGCCCCACCTGCCACCATGCCCGTGCGCTCAAGCCGTCTGGCAGGCCTCTACCGCCTGAGCGTCGAGGAGCGACGCAACGCCCTCCTCGAGGTGTGTGACCTGAGCGACGAGGCCCTCAACGCGTTCGCAGATGCAGGAACCCTGTCGGAGGATGCTGCGGACCACATGATCGAGAACGTCATCGGTCGATTCACCCTCCCGCTCGGGGTGGCAACGAATTTCCTCATCGATGGCGAGCAGTACCTCATTCCGTTCGCCATCGAGGAATCGAGCGTGGTGGCTGCAGCCTCGAACATGGCCAAACGGTGCCGTGACACGGGAGGTTTCCGTTCCTCCAACGACCAACCCGTCATGCTGGCTCAGGTTCAGGTGCTCGACGTGAAGGATTTCGATGCAGCAGAACACGCCGTCATGGCGGCGGAAGATGAACTGCTTCGCCTCTGCAACGAACGACCGTCGACGATGATCCGCCTTGGCGGTGGGCTTCGACGGCTCACATGCCACCGAATCGAGGCCCAGACCGGCCCCATGCTCGTTGTCCACCTCCACGTCGACGTGAGGGACGCGATGGGGGCCAATGCGGTGAACACGATGGCCGAACTCGTCGCTCCGCGGATCGAAGCACTCACTGGAGGTCGGGTCTTGCTACGCATCCTGTCCAACCTCGCGACGGAGCGCATGGCCCGCATCGAGGCCCGGTTCACGCCTGAATCGATGGACGACAAGGGCGACGCTGAGGAGGGCGCGAAGGTCATCGATGCCATCCTCGAAGCCTACGCCTTCGCCGCAGCCGACCCATACCGCGCTGCAACGCACAACAAAGGCGTCATGAACGCGATCTCAGCCGTGGCGATCGCCTGTGGCCAGGATTGGCGGGCCATCGAGGCTGGCTGCCACGCATGGGCGGCCGTTCGAACCGGGACGTACTCGTCGATGACCACGTGGCACAAAGACGCCGACGGGTGCTTGGTGGGTCGTTTGGAAACCCCAATGGCCGTCGGGACCGTCGGTGGCGCCAGCAAGGTGCACCCTACCGCTCGCGCAAGCCTGGAATTGCTGGGCATCGAAGGCGCAGACCAATTGGCATCCGTGCTCGCCGCGGCGGGTTTGGCACAGAACCTTGGGGCCATGCGGGCCTTGGCCACGAACGGCATTCAGGCGGGCCACATGCGCCTCCATGCACGCAACATGGCCGTCAGCGCGGGCGCTGAGGGAGAAGAAATCGATCGCGTTGCTGCGATGTTGGCTTCGTGGGATGGCCCGCGTACACAAACCACCGCGCAAAACATCCTCGACGCGCTCCGGCGCGAGGGTTGATCACGCCTCGTCGTCCACCGGCAGCGTGGACTGGACCGTGCCTTCCTCCTGAGAGTCGTCCTGCACGACAACCGAGCCAAGCACGTCGTCGAGGATACCAGAGGCAGCCACCTGGGCACGAAACCATTCCCTGACCTTCTTTCGGTCCGTATGCGGGCACCCAAAGGCTTCGGAAAAGCGCCGTGTCGTCGACAATCGTCGCGTGTTTCCATCACGACGGCGCTGCACCATGCCTCGTTGCGCCAACTCGCGCACGTGATCGTAGGCACGCTGACCCAGCATCTCCACCAACCTCGACTGGGGCATCGGCTGGTGGTAGGCGATGAGGGAGGCGGCTTTCAGCAAGCGTGGGGGGAGGTCGGTTTTCGTCTCCTTCGGGAGGTGCGTGGCGACCTCCGGGCGAACCTCCATGGCCCAACGCCCGCCCACGTCAACGAGGTGAAGGGGTGTTCGACGGCGGCCGATGGTCGCCTTCAATGCCTGAAGCACCTGCTCCACTTCGTCCTGCTCGTACCCCAGCGTTTCGGCAAGTTCCCCTGGGGACAACGATTTGCCTGCAGTGAACAACATGGCTTCGACGAGGTGCTCTACAGGAACTTCCGTCATGCCATCACCTCACTCGACCAACCAATCGGCAGGGTCGTCCTCTTCCGACGTTGATTCTGCGTCCCCCGTGGGAACGTGCTGCGCTTCCGCGGCCGCTGCAGCCCGACCGACGATGGCCGGCCGGCCACGGGATGCTTCCTCGCTCGCTTCGAGGGCCTCAATGTGCGACCGCACCTCTGCGTACCTCGCCATGCCTGGCCAAAGGTCACGCACAAGCACAGGGCCCTCCGGCACGTGCTCTTGAACGACATCGACCAAACGGCGGTGAACGAGAAAGAGGCTGGCGATGAAGGCCGCCACGTTGCCTTCGCTGCGACCGCCAAGGGTGGCGGCCGCTTCGGGGTCGTCCGCCTCGAGGTGGTGAACCACGAATTCGATCGGTACAGCGTGCCCACCATGCTCGCTCAACGCCTTTCGAAGCGCGTTCCAACACCGCTCGATGTCGCCTTCGAGGTCTTCGTCGTGCATTCGCCCCCCGACGTCGTCGAGGTGGGCACGGAGTTCGGCTTCCGCAGCCGCGCGAGCGTGCTCACGCTGCTGAAGGTGCTCGGCTTCGTCGGCGGCGTCCTTGAAGGCCGCAAGTAGCTCGCTGAGTGTGGTGGGTCGCCCTTCGGGCCGACGCAATCGACCATCGAACAACGTTGGAAGCACATCATCGGCAGATCCTTCCAGCACGCTCGTGGTGAACGCGAACGCGTCGTCATCGACGTCAACTTCCCAGCCAAAATCCAACTCGAAGTTCATCTCGTCGACTTCCTCCTCCAGCGTCGTGGCCTTCGTATAGACCCGCAGGGTTTGCTCGCCCAACACCTCCCATGCCAGCCGCATCAAGCGACCACAGGAAGGGAGGTCAACGGATTCCGCTTCCTCGCGAACGCGTTCGGTGAAGATCTCCAAGAAGGCCTCCAGGTCGATGTCCCAAGCATCCAGGCCTTCCTCACGAACGAGCGACAACACCAGCGCAATTGAACGGTCAACGGGGTCCGACATCGACTGGTGAACCGCTCCCTCCGACGTAGCGATCCGGAGAATTCGGTCTCCGAATGCGGTGGCCTCCTCGCCTTCCGCCCCCGCATGGAGCAGCCGGTCAACAATGTCCTGCCTGAGGAACCAACTGTCGAGGAGGGTTTGCTCCATGCTCGACCCTCACGGTTCCTCAGCGAGGTCAACGGTTGCGGCGTCTTCGAGACGGTCGGCTTGGTCTGCGGACTGCTCTGCCTCGAACGACACTTCGCTTGCCTCGGACGAGGCTTCCGCACGCGACATCAGGCCCTCAAGGCTGGAGGGGGTCTCCAACGACTCGGGAACGGTTGGCATGGCTTGCTGGAAGGCGAAGGCCTCGACCGCCCGGTCGGCGTTCTTCGCGGCGTCGGCTGCCGCTGCCTCCTCTGCCGCCGCACCCAACGCCAGCGCACGTTGCCTGTCAAAGTCCATGATGCGCCGGCTGCACCCGTCACCGCCGTGCGTGACGCCAATATGATGGTCAGCGAGGCTGAGGCTCACCTTCCTCAAGGTGACCATGATGAATTGCGCCCGCTCCGAACGCGTCCGGCACATCTGAGCGATGAGGCGAGCGTTGTCCGAATCCAGGTTCTGGTCGACCTCGTCGAAGTAGTAGAAGGGGCTTGGATCGTAATCCTGAATCGCAAAGATGAGGGCCAATGCAGCCATCGATTGCTCTCCCCCGGAAAGCCCCTGCAAGCGGCAGCGGCTTGACTTCCCACGAGGGCGGGCCCACATGTCAAGACCTCCGGAGAAGGGTTGGTCAGGGTCCTCAAGGAAGAGTTCGCCTTCGCCACCTTTCGAGAGGGTCTTGTACACACGCTGGAAGTTCTCATTTACGCGAGCGAGGACGTCCTTCAACCGCACCGTTCGCTGTTCATCGAGTTGTTCCGCAAGCTCAAGGAGGTCCTTCCGGCGCGCCTTGAGTTTCGTGTTGTCCTTGCTGATGTCGTCCAACCGCGTCTGGCATGCATCGTATTGCTCCAAGGCAAGCCAGTTCACGGAACCAAGGTTGTCGATGCGCCGTTCAAGCCGACGGACGTGTTGCTCACCCTCAGCGACGGTGGGCAGGACCTCTTCGTCGTCCACGGCATCGTCCACGCCCTCCTCAACCATCGCAGCACGAAGTTCTGCCAAGGCGCGCTCGCTGGCCCCAAGAAGCCGGTTGAGTTCCTCGGCATGATGACGGCACGAACGTGCTTGTGCCGCGCGTTGCTCGGAGGCGGCACGGAGGGTGGCCCGCTCATCCGACAATCGCACACGTTCGTCCTCGAGGCCTTGGTGCTCTTCAAGCAGGGCCCGACGCTCTTCCTGCTTCGCGGCGAGGGCCGTCCGGTCCTGCTCCATCTGCTCATTCAGGCGCTCCCGCTGCGCGGCCCTCGTCGCCATGGACGCAAGGGTGTCGTCCAACCGTGAAACCAAATCATCGGTTTGCGATGCGAGGAAGCCCTTGCGCTCCTCGGAACTGCGGATCGCTTCGGCTTGCCGCTCAAGCGTCGCGTTCGCTTCGGACCGCGACATTTCCGCCGCGTGCAGGCGGTCGCGAAGGTGCTGAGGGCTTGCATCTTGGAGGGTGGCGTCTGCCTCGGACTTGCTCGCCAAGGCCGCATCGAGGCGCTGCTGAGCCTGGGCGCGGAGGGCGAGATGGCGCCGGCCATCGCTCTCAAACTCCTCCAAACGAGCGTGCAGGGCGGCCAATTGGCCTTCCTCCCGTGCAACGTTGGCCTTGGCTGAGGCAAGTTCGCTCTTCCACGCCGCAAGGTTGGCCGCAGCATCGTTGTTGGCGACCTCAGAGAGCCGGTTTCGGATGTCGGCTTGCGTTTGCCTCGCTGCACGGACTTTGGCGTTGACGTCCTCAGCCATCGACATGAGGCGCTCGACCTCCTTGGAGAGGCGATCCACTTCGCTGGCCCCCTCCACTTTTCCACCGAAACTGAGGCTGCTTCGCCGAGCGGCCCCCCCGGTCATGGCACCTCCTGCCTCCGTGACGCTTCCGTCCAACGTGACGAGGCGGACGCCCCCCATGTTGGCTCGCGCGGTGGCAAGGTCCTGGACGATGAGCGTGTTCCGGAGCACGAGGCGGACCGCCGATTCGATGCGAGGATCATGGTCGAGCAGGTCGTGGGCGAAGCCAACAACACCGGACTGGCGGGCCACCATCACCGCTCGACCCGCAGGCCGACCCGGGTTGATCTTGTTGAGGGGCAGGAAGGTGGCGCGACCGGCGTTGTTTTGCTTCAGCCAGCGAATCGCACGCGCCGCTACTTCATCGGTCTCGACGACCACGGACATCATGCCGCTCCCGATCGCGGTTGAGAGCGACACCGTATGCGCGTCATCTTTTGGAGCGCAGAGTTCGGCGATGGTCCCCAAGACGCCGTCGAGTTCTCCACGGTCGCGTGCCTGCAGGACTGCTGCTGCTCCACCGGTCAGTCCGTTGCCGCCCGTACGGGATTCAACCGCGGCCCTGGCCCGAGCAAGGTCCCGCTCGACGTTGCGCAGCCGTGATTCAACGGCTTCCGATTCCTCGGTCAACCGTGACTCAAGGCGCTGCACGGTGATGAGTTCCTGTCCGAGGCTCTCACGGTCGTTGCCTGCGGCCGCGTTCTTGAGATCCTCCCCCTGCAGTTCGCATTCAGCGAGGTTCATCCGAGCTGCACCAAGGGAATCCTCCAAGCGGTGCTGTTCGTCGAGCAGGAGCTCCCCGGCTGTGGCAGAACGGTCGACGTCGGTTTGAGCGTTGGCGAGGGCCGCACGTGCGTTTTCCACCTCTTCCTCAGCGGTCTTGGCGTGACGGGCGAGCAACGCGACATCCTTGTCGGATGTGGCGAGGAGGGTTTTGACCGATGCCTCTTCCTCAAGCGCCTTCGCCAACGCAGCCGATGCTTCTTCGTGCAGGGCTGTGGCCGCATCGAGTGCGGCAACCGCCTCATCCAGTGCGCTGTTTGCGCCTTCCAAATCGTCCTCAAGGCGTGCTTTCTGAATCAGCGCTTCCTCGTCGGTGGCCGCAAGATCCGACAACCTGTCCCCGGCGGTTTCCACGGCGACAGCCAACCTGTTGATTTCGGCTTGCAGGGCTTCCCCACCTCCTCCAAGTTGGTCCTGTATTTGCCGGGTGAGTTCCGCGATGGCGTCGTCAAGCGCGAGCAATTGCTTCGCTGCACTGGACACCTGATCTTCGAGTTCGGCTGCTTCGCTAAGGTTGCGCTGAATCTCGCGGCGCTGGTGGTCCAGCGTCGCCTTTTGACCAGCAACCTTGGCCCGCCAAAGAACAGCCTTCGCGGCCACGAGTTCCTCTCGAATTTCAATGGCTTTCTGGGCAGATTTGCGCTCACCGTCGAGGACCTTGAGGTGGCGGCGCTGCTCCTCTTCAATCAGGGCGATGCGTTCGAGGTATTCTTCCACCTCCTTGCGCTGTCGATCCGCCTTCCGAATCTCGTCGTCGTACGTGGTCACGCCGGCGACGTCATCGAGCACCTTCCGTCGCTCGCCAGGGCTCATCTTTGACAGGCTCGTCACGTCGCCCTGCAGGACGATGTTGTACCCATCGGGCCGCGCGTTGGCGGCGCCAAGCAGTTGGTGAAAGGACTTGAGCGACGCTTCTTCTTCGTTCAGTTCGTAGGCCGTCACCACGTTGCCGGCAGGGGTCAACCGCACCCGCTTCGTCATCGTCACCTCGTCCATGTCGAGGGGGATCCTTCTGCGGCCGTCCCCCATCTTCGGATTCGCGAACACCAAGGTCACGCTGCAACCTCGGGCAGGCTTGCCGTGTTTGCCACCGTTGAAGATCAGGTCCTTCGAACTCTGCGCGCGGAGCGTCTTGGCCGAACGAGGGCCAAGAACGAATTGAATGGCATCGCCGCTGTTGGACTTCCCTGAGCCGTTTGGGCCGGTGATGGCCGTGAATCCACGGTCAAATGGAATGACCACCTCACCGCTGAAGGACTTGAAGTCCGTCATGACGAGTTCCTTGAGGTACATCCCATCCCTCCGACTCCCCGAAGGAAGCCATACGCGAACAGCGTGAACGAGGGGACTTAAAGACATCGAGAACGGGGCACAGCGCGGCCGTCGTTCCTTCTTGTTTCGAGCAACGCCGACTCACAGGGTCCCGAGGCGGTCGCAGCGCTCACAACCGGCCCCGACGCAGAAGGGGCAGGTGGCTCGCACCAAGGGGCTCGACGCCGTCATCCGTGGTCGCGTTGGCGCCCTCGCGAGGCGGCTGACGGGCGTCGACGATGCCGAGCGGTGCACCTTGACGAAGGCCTCACGGTTCGTTGTCACGCGTTCCCTTCGCGTACGTTGGGCTTCCGAAAACTCGGACTCGAGGTATTTTGGACCGCGCATCAGCATCACACCAACGAACGCGACCAGCAGTTGAAGGAGCCACCCGTGGTTGACGAAGGGGACCATCTCCACAACCACGTCCGAGGTCATCGATGAGGGGAGCAAGACGAGCCGGTCGAGGATGGCCACGCCAAACAAGGTGGCACCGGTGGCGAACATCGCTCGACGAAGGCGCCGAGCCAACCCAGGCGATCGTGGCATTCGGACAACCCCGGCCAGCACGATCAAACACGCTTCCGCGACCATCATCAGGTCTGCACCGGACCATGACCCCACCTCGCCCAGGCAGTGGCTTTGACCGAAGGACTCGAGGTGCCCTTCGATGGATGGAATGCTGCACCCGGGGTCCGACATGCGGATGATGTCCAACTTCGCCACCGGGGCGCCGTCGATGAGGGCAGGGGCCACAGAACCTTGCTCCACATTGAGCCATGCGAAGGCGAACAGGCCGAGGCCGAGGACGAGCCCCAGCACGCGCCGCTTGCTCGCCATGGCCGTCCTCTTTCGGCCGCGGACATCAACCCGTCGGCGACGCCGATGCGGTGAAAGGGCGGTGGGCCCCGTCGCGTAGCGTGAAGCCCCCCGTTGCGGTTGTTGGCAGTGGCATCGCGGGCCTGTTCTGCGCGCTGCGGTTGGCCGAGGAAGGACGCGACGTGGTGGTGCTCACCAAGCGAAACATCGAGGATTCGTCGACCAACTGGGCTCAAGGTGGCATCGCAGCCATCCTTGACCGAACCGAAAAGAACGCGATTGAAGCCCACGTCGAGGACACGCTTACGGCCGGCGACGGCGCCTGCGACGAAGCGGTGGTTCGTTCGATTGTCCTTGAAGCAGGCGAACGTATCCGTGACCTGTTGGAGTTGGGGGTGCGGTTCCAGGAAAACGGAGATGGGGAATGGCATTTGGTGAAAGAGGGTGGCCATAGCGCTCGACGCATCCTTCATGCGAAGGACGCCACAGGTCGAGAGATCGAACGGGCCCTCGTCGCCGCGACCGAAGCGCACCCCAGGATCACGGTTGAGAGCGACGCCGTGGTGATCGACCTGATTCGGAGGGTTCACCCTCGTCCGGAAGAAGGCGTGGCAGGGGTCTGGGTTCAGCGCGAAGGCGAGAATACCGTGCGTACCGTTCAGACGTCGGCAGTGGTGCTGGCGACCGGGGGTGCGGGACAATTGTGGGAACCGACCACAAACCCTGCTGTGTCAACAGGAGATGGCTTAGCGATGGCGCATCGTTTCGGAGCCGCGGTTCGGGACTTGGCCTACGTCCAGTTCCATCCAACCACGGTCGCGCATCCACACCGAACCTTGCTCATCACCGAAGCCCTGCGTGGCGAAGGGGCTGTGTTGCTCGACGATGAGGGCCTCGAAGCGTGGGAACACAAAGGGGGCGACCCTGCTCCCTTTTCCTTCACCTTGGACGCTTCCCCGTTGGGCTCATTGGCCACGAGGGACATCGTGGCACGGGCCATCGATGCGAGGTTGAAGCGGTCCGGGCGACCGCACGTCTGGTTGGTCACGGCCCACCTGGATGCCGCCACCCTTCAGGAACGGTTCCCGTACGTCCAGAGCATGCTCGACGACCTGGGCTTGACCCTTGGCGAGGACCCGCTTCCGGTCCGACCTGCTGCCCATTACACGGTAGGTGGCGTGCACGTTGACACCGACGGGCGGGCCATCGGCACAAAGGGCGAAGCCCTCCCGGGGTTGTACGCGATCGGCGAGGTGGCCTCAACGGGCATGCACGGTGCAAACCGGCTGGCTTCAAACAGCCTGCTGGAAGCCGTGGTCTTCGCAAAGCGGGCAGCCGATGCCATCCTCTCAGCACCTGACACCCATCACCCAGAGCATGTCCCCGCATGGCGTGCGGATGGCCTGAGCCTGCTCGAAGAACACGGAGCGCTGGCGCATGACCTGCACACCCTCCGCTCCACGATGGGTCGCGAGGTGGGCATCCAGCGTCGCCAACGTAGGCTCGCCCGTGCACGCCGAAGGTTGGACCTCCTCGAAGACGAAGTGGAGGCCACGTGGCAGCGTTGCAAACCGACGAGGGACCTCGTTGAACTTCGCAACATGGTTCTCGTCGGCCGCTTGGTGGTAGACGACGCGATGTCAAGGACCGAAAATCGCGGTTTGCACTACAACGCCGACCTTGAGTGATCTGCATCGACAGCACGCACGAGGGCCGTGATCTGTGCGTTTCGCGGGGTCGGTACACCCGCCTCCTCACCGAGGTCAACCACGGCGCCGTTGAGGGCGTCAATTTCCGTTCGCCGCCCTCGCCGGACGTCTTCCAACATGGAGCAGCGGTTCGTCGCTGTCGCCGTCAAGACGTCGATGACGTCGGTCGCAGCCTCGACTGGGCTCGGTTGCTCGACGCCAAGGGCGTGGCCAACGGCCATGGCTTCGCGCATCAGTTCGAGGCCGCTGTCCAACAGGTCGTGCCGTTCCAGCATGACGCCGTTCTCCACACCCGCAAGCGCGCAGACAGGGTTGATGGCGATGTTCAGCAAGGCCTTCCGCCACACGTGTGAACGTGCGTTCTCGACGCAGACGGGGTTGAGGTTCGCCCGCTGCAGCAGTGCTTCAAGCGCCACGATGGTGGGGGTCACCGGCCCTGAAGGCCACGAACCAAGCATGAGCGAGCCGTGTCCCGTCCAGCGGGTGCGCGCGCCCTCACCTACCATCGCCCCATGGGTGCACGTCACGGCAACGACACGCTCGGGGTGGTGCCGCTGCAGCGAGTCGACGACGCCCAAGCCGTTCCCGAGGTACGCCACGACGCCTTCGTTCGAGAGCGAGGGCAGGGCACGTTCCAACGCCGCGTTCACCTGATGTGCCTTCACCGCCAAGAGCACGACGTCCAACCCCGAAGGTGCGGGATGATCGATTTCCGGTAGGTGAACGACCACGTCCTCCGGCTGCAGACGACGTGCGAACAGACCCTCCAGCACAAGGCCTTCGGCCAACGCGTGCGCCCCTCGTGCACCACGAGCAAACACATGCACCTCTGCATGGGGCGCAAGGGCGGTGGCCATCAGGCCACCAATCGCTCCCAAGCCAACGATGCCGATGCGCACGCCTCAGGCCTCCATGGAGGAGGCCCTCAACACGATCCTGCCGTCAACATGGTCCAACACAACGCTCGCGGTCCCTTCCATCGGAGGGTGGAGCCACAGGTCATGCTGCCCAGCGACGAGCGTTGCATTGGCTTCGATCGACCATCCAACGCCATCGCCAAGCACCTCGACGACGAAGGGGGTGTCCTCTTCGATCTGAAGGGAGAGCAAGAGCGTCCCGTTTGTGCCCAGGTCGGGGCCGTGCAGCACGACTCCATCCACAAGCACGGCTCCAAAGCCAATCCACGAACGCTCGACCTCCGGGGTCAAGAGCACCACGTCGGGCCCGCGTTCTAGCGTGTGAACGACGGCCGTTGAGCCGTCGATGGGGCAGTGGAGCAGATGGCCCGTGGCGGGGGTGCGCAGCACCAACTGTTCCCCGTCGGCCACGACCGGTAGGGCTCCTGCATCACGTACCCCGAGGTCCCACACCCATCCCTCCTCGCCGTGAGGAGGGGTGCTGATTGGCGCTTCGGCAGAAGGGCACGTGTCGCCGTCGAGGTGGAGCGTGCCTCCGGCGTCGAGCCCAGCACCCCACCCGGCCGACGTGACGTTCCATCCGTTTCCGTCCATGCTCAAACGGGACGTCAGCGCTGGCGGCTGCAGGTTGAACTGGCTGCCGTTCAAGACGACTCCGGACGGAGGGAGGTGGCGAAGGAGCATGGGGTCAGCGGAACGGAGGCAGGCCGGTCCAGAACCCTCAACCATGGTGCTGATGCCGCCCGTTCCGGACCACCACAAGAGGTTCGATGCGTACGCTGCGTCGGTGAACGTGAGGTTCGCAGGTGGCGCATCTGCCGTCATGCGCACCTCGGTGCACAGCATCGCGCCAAGCGTGTCGCGTTCAAGCGTCCACGTTCCGTTGACGGGGACAGCGTCGAGGTCGACCTCCAACGGCACGTCAATCAACGTAGGCAATCCAAGGAGGTGGATGAAGCCCGAAGAGGGTGAGCCATCTCCCGACCACGAGGCCGAGAGGTGAATCGCCTTGCTTCGCCCGGCATCGACGTCAACAGCGCACGTGGAGCCAGTCGTGCAAATGTTCCACGATGCATCCCACCCCGTCGGCATCGACGCCGTCAGGGCGACGCTTCGGTCAAGAAGGGAGGGGTTGTCGATGACGACCGTGAGCGACAGGTTCCATGTTTCGCCGTCGAGAACGGCCAGGGCTTCACCCTCGATGCCGCCCTCAACGGAAGCGTCCCAATCCTCGTGCGCCAGCAAGGGCGTTTCGGACGGCAACGCGAGGAGCAACAACACCACCCAGATGAGGCCCATCCACATGTGCTGACGCTCCTCGACGGGCCGCGTTTCATCGAGCACCACAGGCCACCGCTGATCGGCCCCCATCAGCAAGGTCAACATGAGGACTACGGGCAAGACGAGGCTCCACACCGAGAAGCTTGAGAACACGTCAAACAGCACCGCGCCGAACGCGAAGGCCACCAACAGCAGCACCTGTGTTTGTGTGTTGCGCACCTCCATCGTACCAAGCCGCGCCACGTGGAGGCGCCCCCCGGGGAAGGTCGGCACGTGAAGCAGGGAGACCCACGCAAGGAAGACCGTGGTCGCACCCGCCCACACGAGGGGGTGCGCCCAAGCGGCGCGAACAGCGAGGTCCGTCCGAAGCAGACCATCGAGCATGACGAGCAACCATCCCGCGTCGTGGCTCACCGTTGCTGAGGTCACCGAACTGGCCTCGGGCGTGAGCAACCAGCCGGCCATCCAAAGGGACAACCCCCCAACGATGAGGACCAGGGGCGCACTGAGTGAGGTCCAACCCAGGCTTTGCCGGTCCGGCCAAGGACGGGCGTCCATGCGAGGAAGCGTCGGGATCACAAGGATGCCGAAGGGCCATACCAGCCACGTGACGGGAACAAGGCCAAGCGCCCAAAGCAGAATGGACGGGTCCGGAACCGGAACGATCGGCCCAACCCGCACCCCAAATCGGGCAGCCAGTCGCACCTGCACGAAGGAAGCAACAGCGAGCAAGGCGACCGCTGGAAAGGTCGTCAGGAGGAAGGCGTCAACAAAGGCCGACGTCGACAGGTAACCGCCTTCGGGCCGCGAAGCGGCCGTACCAACAAGGCTCGCGAGGGTCAGGGTGAGCACCGACACAGACCAGAGCACAGCCCGCCACCCAAGACCGGTGAACTGCCCACGTGGGAGTGGAATGGCGTGCACCACGGCGGGACGACCGTCGTGAAGCCGTGCCATCCATCCAAGCGGGGCGAGGTCGTCGTTCAAGCGACGAAGCGCGGACGACGTCGTGTCGTCCGGTTTTTCGTTCACCTCCCACGCAGGCGGCCGGTCGTTCAAACGCGTCCCGAGCGGAAGGTGCCGAAGCATCACGTGCTCGAGGAGGTCAGCCTGCGACCATGCACGACGGTGCACGAGTAGTGCATCGGGGGCGTCGTCCTCGAAGCGGACCACGTCGTCGTCCGTCATGCAGGCCACCCCAACCGTTGCTCGCTCGGGCTCGGACTTGAAACAACCCCCAGCACCGTGGGCTGGAGCCTGCTCACTTGTTCTTGAACCGCTTGAGGCGGAAGGTCTCTTCGCGCTCCATCTCCTCAAGACGAAGTTGGATGAACACCTTCGCCTCTTCGAGTTCTGGAATCACCTTGAACTCGAGCGCGTTCACACGCCGCTTGGTCGCTTCGATCTCCTCCAGCAGACGCTTCAGCGTGGCTTCCATTTCGGCGGCCTTGACCATTTTCTCGATCAGGTCGCCGAACGCATCGCTGGCTTCGTCGATGTACGGGCTGGAGCCGATGAACCCGATGCCACGCTCTTCAAACGTGGAACGGAGGTTGGTGCCGCTCACGTTGGGCACCACGACGCCCATGATGTTCCGCCGTTCGACCTCCACCTCGGGGTGGGCTGCGTTGGCAATCGCCGCAGCACGAACCGCCAAGCCACCTTCGATGGCGTTCGCGAGGTCAATGCGGGTTTTGGCAAGGCGATAGGCTTCGGTCAATTCTTGCTTCGCCGCAATCATCTCTGTCAACAGGGTACGGAACTCATGGAACAGACCGTCACGCTTCATCTTCAGCAGTTTGTACCCGTTTCGGGTCTGCTTGATCCGCCCTTTGAGCTTGATGAGCTCGCTTCGGGTCGGCTTGATGTCGAGCGCCATGGGTATGCCTCCGTCTCAGGACCGGTTGTCGGGGTGGTACTTTGCGATCAGTTCGTCGTCAAGACGGACGAGGTACTTCGTGTCGATGCTCGACATCAGTTCCCAGCACAAATCCAGCGTGTTGTCGATGGTGCGGTCTTCGTCACGGCTCTGGCGGAGGAAACGGTCCTCAAAGACGCCGGAGAAGTCCAAGAGTTGTTTGTCACGCTCGTTGAGGGCGTCCTCACCGACGATGGCCACGAGCCCACGCAGTTCTCGACCTTGAGCGTACGCGGCGTACATTTGGTCGCTGACCTTCTTGTGGTCGTCCCGGGTCGTCTTTGCGCCAATGCACGACCCCATGAGCCGAGAGAGCGAGGGAAGCACGTTGATGGGCGGGTAGATGCCTTGCTGGTGGAGTTCACGCGAAATCACGATCTGGCCTTCGGTGATGTAACCGGAAAGGTCGGGGATGGGGTGCGTGATGTCGTCACCGGGCATGGTCAGAATGGGGAACTGGGTGATGGACCCCTTTTTGCCCTTGACGATACCTGCACGCTCGTAGAGCATCGCCAGGTCCGTGTACATGTAACCAGGGTACCCACGTCGTCCGGGAACTTCTTCACGCGCTGCGCCAATCTGACGAAGGGCGTCGCAGTAGTTCGTCATGTCCGTGTAGATGACGAGCACGTGGTAGTCCTGCTCGAACGCGAGGTATTCCGCTGCCGTCAGGGCGAGACGCGGGGTAATGATCCGCTCGACCGCCGGGTCGTCGGCGAGGTTGACGAACAACACGGCGTTCTCGAGCGCACCGGTGCGCTCAAGGTCGGAACGGAAGAAGTTGTATTCCTCAGCGGTGATGCCCATCGCGCAGAACACCACGATGAATTCCTCATCGGAGTCCTTGAGCTTGGCCTGACGGGCAATCTGCAGTGCGATGTCGTTGTGCGGCAGACCTGAGGCGGAGAAAATCGGAAGTTTCTGTCCGCGAACAAGGGTGGTGCAGCAGTCGATGGCCGAGATGCCGGTCTGAATGAAGTCGTGGGGGCTCTGACGGCTGTACGGGTTGATGGCCGCACCGATGATGTCCGCCTTTTCGTCAGCCACAATCTCAGGGCCACCGTCCCGGGGTCGCCCAGCACCGTCGAGAATGCGCCCGACGAGGTCGGTGCTGACGGGGAGCTTGAACACGTCACCAAGGAAGGTGACGCCCGCTTCGCGGTCCACTTTAGCGGTGCCTTCGAAGACCTGAACGACGACCATGTCGTCGGAGGTGTCGAGCACTTGCCCGTTTTTGATGTCCCCATTGGAGAGCCGCAGGGAGACGATCTCCCCGTACGCCACGGGTTCGGTCTTGTTCAGGAACACAAGCGGTCCCTTGACGTCGGTGATGGTTCGGTATTCCTTGCCTGCCATGATGATCCCTCCTCAGTTCTCCTCCACGGTGGCTTCGATTTCCGCCACCATCGCCTTGACCATGTCGTCGATGCGGTCCACGTACCCTTGTTCAAAGCGACCACGCAGAAGCGCAGAGCGGGCAGGGACGTTGACCACGTCGTTCAGCGCTGCACCTGCGGCCATGGCCGCCTTGGCAGCGTCCTGGAAGGACAGCACGGCCTTCGCCATCTGATACTGGAGGTTGATGTCGCAGTATGCATCCACTGGGTCGAATCCGTTCTGCTGGAGGAAGTACTCGCGGATCATTCGGGCCACTTCAAGCGTGAGTTGCTGATCCACCGGCAAGGCGTCGGAGCCGACGAGTTGCACGATCTCCTGAAGTTCGGCCTCGATCTGCAGCAGGCCAGAAATGGCCGTGCGGATCTCTGGGAAGTCCTGATTGATGTTGTCGCGGTACCACTGGTCCAGCGAGGGCGGGTACAGGGAGTACGACGTCAGCCAGTTGATGGCGGGGAAGTGGCGCTGTCGGGCGAGACCGGCGTCGAGACCCCAGAACACCTTGACGATGCGGAGGGTACCTTGGCTGACGGGTTCAGAAATGTCACCGCCGGGGGGTGACACCGCACCGATGGCGGTCACTGAGCCGTCGTCGCCGGACAAGGTGTTGACACGGCCAGCACGCTCGTAGAATTCAGCGATGCGGGAGGAGAGGTACGCGGGGTACCCTTCTTCACCGGGCATCTCCTCAAGACGAGACGAAATCTCACGCATGGCTTCGGCCCAACGCGAGGTCGAATCGGCCATGAGGGCAACGTCGTAGCCCATGTCACGGAAGTACTCCGCGATGGTGATGCCGGTGTACACCGAGGCTTCACGGGCAGCGACAGGCATGTTCGAGGTGTTGGCGATCATGACGGTCCGGTTCATGAGCGGCTTCCCAGTGTTGGGGTCGATGAGGTGAGGGAACTCGTCGAGCACTTCGGTCATCTCGTTGCCGCGCTCACCGCAGCCGATGTAGACGACGATTTGAGCGTCCGAGTACTTCGCAAGCGATTGCTGCGTCACCGTCTTGCCGGACCCGAAGGGGCCAGGAATGCCGGCGGCACCGCCCTTGGCGAGAGGGAACAGGAAGTCAAGGATGCGCATCCCGGTGATGAGGGGCGTGTCCGGTGCGTACTTCGTCTTGAACGGACGGGGGCTTCGGACGGGCCACTTCTGGAGCATCTGCACCTCGGTCCCGTCTTCGAGCGTGGCGACCGTCTGTGTCACGTTGAAGTCGCCGCTTTCGATGGACTTGATGGTGCCCGAGGTGCCCGGAGGCATCATGATCTTGTGGACGATGGTCTCGGTCTCCTGAACGTGGCCGATCACTTGACCGCCTTCGACCGCGTCTCCGACAGAGGCCACGGGCTCAAACGTCCAGACCTTCTCCATGTCAAAGGCGTCCGCGTCAACACCACGGGTGATGAAGAAGCCCATCTGTTCCTCGAGCGTCTGGAGGGGACGCTGAATCCCGTCGTAGATCTGCGTCAGCAGACCGGGACCGAGGGCCACGGAGAGCGTTTCACCGGTGTTCAGCACCGGTTCGCCGGGGCGAATGCCTGAGGTGTCTTCGTACACCTGAATGACGGCCTGATCGCCGTGAAGTTCGATGACTTCACCCATCAGTCCCTCGTTTCCAACGCGCACGACGTCGTACATGGCAGCGCTCATGCCCTTGGCGGTCACCACAGGGCCTGAGATTCGATAGATCTGTCCTTCCTTGCTCATTCTTCTTCCTCCAAGTTGTAGTGGAACATCATGCCCATAGGTCGACTCCAATGGCCTTGCGGATGGTATCGCGCAGGGTGGTGTCCTCTTCCGTGCCAATGCCAAGCACGGTGGGGCTCACCGAGG
>JAYPDK010000006.1:0-29371 GCA_038125145.1 Candidatus Poseidoniaceae archaeon | reverse complement strand
CGCAGGGTGGTGTCCTCTTCCGTGCCAATGCCAAGCACGGTGGGGCTCACCGAGGCGGAGAGCTGCTCTCGCAGCCGCTCCGGGAGGCGGGCCAGGCTCGCGGAGTCGACCACCACGATGCCCACCTCCTTGCTGTTGAGGAGCGTGCGAAGGACGGAAGCCATGGCCTCGTCGTCCGAAGGATTGTGCAGGTGCGAAAGCCCTGCGAGTTGGAAGCCAAGGGTGAACTCGGGAGAACCGACAACAGCGATTTCCATGCATCACACCTCCGTTCAGTAGACGTGGGCCTCCACCACGTCAGCAGGCAAGCCTGCAAGCAATCCGCGTGTGATGATGCGGAGGTCCTTGACCTCCTGCACCTTCATCGCGATGTAGTGCACCACTGGAAGAGCGGACACGGGATGCAGGTAACTCATTCGTGAGAGGTGGGCTGCTTCACGAGCACCCAGCCACGTGATCACAGGGTCCAACGACATCGCAGCATCCGACTCAGCAACGGCGGCTTCGAATCCTGCCATGTCGAATCGGTTGGCGGGCCGGAGGAGTTCCATCAGGGAGGAGCGCCCGCCACTGGAGACAGCGGGGAAAGCGCGTTTTGGAATCAATCGGCCACCGGGAATCAGCGCGGCCATCACCTGCGAACCCTCCAGCCTCATCGAGGCGGCTTCAAGGAGGTTGATGATGTTCCGATGGTCGATTTCCGCAGCAAGCAGGTCGCGAAGCATTCGAACGTCCGCCTGTCCACCACTCAACGAAGCCATCGCGTTGGCGAAGTAGTGACGGTCCAACGCGTCTTCGTAAGCAGCCAGGGTTGCGTCTTCGGGGAGGGCCATCAGGGCCGAACCGAAGGTCTTGCGTCGCATCAAGGTCACGGCCGACCTGAGGCTGTCGGAACGTTCGACGATCTGAATCCATGGGGTGTTGAGGTCGTTCAGGTCTGGGAGGATGTCATGGCCAACCTTGTCAACGTCAACCTCGTTGAGCACGGCACGGAGCACGGCCTTGGCGTTGTGGTACTCGAAGCGTCCGGTATAGACCGAAACAATGCGCGCAACCTTGCCGCTGCAGAGACCGACCATAGCATCGAGTTCGTGCTCAAGGTTGTCGGTCAGTGCTGCCTCAATCAGGTCGCCCCCTTCGTAGGTTGCTGCATATCGGTCCACCTCCGTACGGTACCCGAGGTCAGCCACCGCAACCGACAGTTGGTCTGGGTTTTGATGGATGATCTGTCGGAGCCGTGCCCTGTCGGCGAGGGACGTTCGCCTCGCCTTCGCCCGTGAGGCGACGTAGGGAGTGGATCCGAAGCGCATCTCGACACCTCAGTCAAACAACGCTGCAGTAACGGCAGGAAGGTTGTCGGCCCAGGTTCGTGTCAACAGTGCGTCGAAACGGAAGTCATAGGACACTGAACCGTCCTCTGCATCCATCACGAATCCACCAAGGCCGTCCGTCTCGTCACCAACCGTACGGGACCCTGCGAGGTCCTTGACGGCCTTCTTGTCGAGGCCGACGGGGCGCACGGAGAAACCAGAGGTGCCGATGCTGTCCGCCTTGGCCATCAGGGCCTTGAGCAGGCCGGCACGCCCCTTCCACTTCGGGTCACCGAGGGTGGTTCGGGCTTGCTCCAGCGTCGCATCGAGGGCGGCGCGGCGCGCGATCAACAGGTCCTTTTGGTTGGCCTGCCGGGCGCTGGCAACGACCTCGCGGGCCACCTGCTCCGCTTCTCGAGCGGCACGGGTTGCAGCCTCGCTTCGGATGGCTTCGGCCTTTGCTTCAGCCTCGCTTCGGAGCTCAGCGGCTTCCGCCGTACCGGCGGCAGCAATCTCGGCAGCCTCCGCCTTCGCGGCGATGGCAATGTCCTTTGCGAGCGATTCGAGCGTCATTGTGATTCCTCCTTGGGCGAGCAGCGTAGCCGCTGCACGACCACGGGCTCAGGCCAGGAAGAGCGGCAGAGCGCCGAGGATGACGATCGACTCGGGCAGCGCTGTGAAAATGAGCGCCGGACCGAACTTCGAGCCGTCCTCAGCAAGCATGCCGACGGCAGCGCTGCCGATGGCGGCTTGGGAGATCCCAGCGCCAACAGCGGCGAGGCCGAGGGAAATACCAACGGCGAGGTCGCCGGTGATGGAGTTCCCGGTGGTGGTCGTGTCCGTCTCGGCGGCGGCTGCACCCTGAGCGATCAGGGTGATGGCGGCCAGGACGATCAATGCGCGCAGCGTGTTCTTCAGGTTGGTCTTCATGTTCACTACCTCTTTCGTGTCCAGTTGGACTGTCATGCTCCCTCCACATGAATGGCTCGGCCTCCAAGGGGGCTGAAGGGGACCCCCGTGCCGTTGTGGAATTTGCCCATCCACTCAACGAAGTGGAGACGTGCGGCGTGGATGCTCGGCGAGAGGAGCCCGAGTGCCAGCGCGAAGGCTTGAATGCCGAGGAAGAGCAGGAAAGCGAGGATGCCGAGCAGGTACCCCAAGCCACCGGCTTCGAACTGCGTGAACATCACATCCCAGCCCATGGTGATGGACACCTCGGCAATCTTCACACCGGCCACACCGACGCCCATCACACGCAGGTAGGAGAGCGTGTTGGCAAGCAGGCCAAAGGTTTCGATGGGGCCCATGATCAGGCCACCCGCCCAGCCGAACTTTTCAAACACGGCCAAGCCGACGATCAGGCAAAGCACCCCGATAATGACCATTGCCGACCACAGGTTGAGCGCAAACAACTCGCCATCGTAGGCGATGAATCGACGTGCATGAAGGAAACCACCGGCCAAGATGAGCATCCAAGAGCCCTTCTCGAAGAATGCGGCAACGGGGCCGTGCGCCTTGAGAACGTTGACGAATCCGATGGTGAATCCGGCAGCGAGGTGCAGCACGCCGAGGTAGATGGAGAACATCACGTATTCCTCAAGACCGTGGCCTGCACTGGCCCGGTGGAGCGGGTACGTGAGGTGCTGCATGCCAACCAAGGCTCGCAGGTCGTCCGAAAACAAAAGCGCAGGTTCAGCGGGATACAGGAAGCCGATGGGGGAGTTGGTGCCAAATTGGCCAGTCGCGTCCCAAACGAACCCGAACCCTTCGGCAAAGTACAGGCCCCAGAGAATGCACCAGACGCCCATCCATTTCAGGATGGTGATGCCGTTCTTGACAACCGGGTCAGCTGCCATGGGTTTGGATCCAAGCCACGCGCCAAGCAAGAAAATGATCAGCCCGTAGCCAAAGTCACCGAGAATCGCTCCGAAAATCATCGGGAAGGTGAACATCATCAGTGCAGTCGGGTCGAAGGTCCCATACGTTGGTCGGCCGACAAGGTCCACCATCAACTCGAACGGTTTCGATGCCCCAGGGTTGTTGAATTCCACAGGAGGCTCTGGTTCGTGGTGACCATGCCCGTCGTCGTGGTGGTGATGGCCAGCGTGGTACGGCTCAATTTCGACGTGGGACGCGTGCTTTTCGAGGGCAGAACGAACCTCATCCGCCCGGGAGGAAGGCACCCAGCCATCAAGCGCAAAGGCCCTGTCGGCGACGGCCATGTGGGTTGGGGCAGAGGCGAGGTCGTCCAAGCGTTCCAACACCTCGTGGGCGCACACCAAATCGCGACCGTTGGCCGCAATCCATGACTCGATGGAACGCTGGGCACTGGCGATGGTATCGTTGAGGGAGGCCGCCTCTGCATCCGCTTGCTTCACCCGGTCCGCTGGCTGACCCTCGCCCGGAGGGACCTGAACGACGCGTGCACCGGCCTGACCCAAGACAATCTGCACTTCTGGTGAGTGCTCTGGACGGCAGGCGATCGCGACGATTCGATCCTTCACGAGCACCTCGCACTCGCCTGCCAGAGGCCCGAGCATCTCTGGAACCTTCGAGGCGCGGCCTGTTTCGGCGACGAGGACATCCAGTCCAGTGATGCCGCTCAGGAGTTCCAGAGGGAGGCCCAACGGCGCCAAGAGTTGCATGGCGTGGCGCTCATCCGCCACGCTTTCGAGTCGAGCCTTTGCTTCATCGACCTCGGCCATCAGAGCGAGGACGTCGTCGACCTTGCCGGGGAAGGCCCCCTCGAGGAGCGCCATGGCGTGCTTCCGAGGCATCGGACCATCGCTGTTGACGGCTGCGGTCGCAGCGCGAACGGCCCGGACCTTGGTGAGCAATCCCCCAGTGCCTTCAGCGGCGACGGATTGACCCACGCCGATGCCTTCCTCGAATTGCTCGTAGGGCTGCACGTGGACGCAGGCGAGCGCATCGCACGCGTCCAACACATCCTGCATGGCGTCGAGCGGCCCCGCCACGGTGAGGCGGGACATCTCAACCATCGGGAACACGGGATTCACCTCACGCATCTTGGATGCTGGAAAGCAAGAGGTCGACGGCCTTTGAGAGGCGCTCGGACGCGGCATCGGCGAGGCGCTCTGCCTCCTGCGCTCCGCTGGAACGGACGCCTTCGGCTTCCTTCTCCGCCGACGAACGGGCGGCATCGATGGTGGAGCGGGCATCGGCCTGCGCCGCTTCGGTTGCGTTGTTCACGATCTCCGTGGCGGCGCGCCGTGCCTCGGAGACGCTGCGAGCGGCATCATCGCGAGCCGCCTGGACCAAGGCGTCAGCCTCGGCTTGGGCGGACTTGATGCTTCGGAGGACGGTCTCCATGCTCATACGCTCACCGTGCCTCAGCGTACGGTGCGGGGTTTATGAGCATGCCCCAATGGCCTTGAACCAATTCAATTTGGCCGCTCTCCAACGAATCGCGAGGCCATCAAGAAGGGCCAAAGCAACCGACCCCTGACCGATGTGAAGCCGACGTCCCGCAGCATTCGACGGTAGTAGCGGTTCGTGCCGTAGTGCGTGTACGACCGGGCAAGCCCTCGCCACGGGTGGTCTCGTGTCCCCGTTACCCGTCGGGCCATCCACTGGACGACGGTGCCCATCCAGATGCGGCCCGCGAATCCATGCAACCAACTCCCTTTCCCAGCATCGCAGATCACCAGTCGGCCACCGGGCTTGAGGACGCGGAAAATCTCCTCAAGGCCCTTCTTCTTGTCCTGGAAGTCCCGGAAAGAGAACAAGCAAAACACGCGGTCGAAGGACGCATCGGGCAGTGGAATGGACTCAGCAAGGGCTTCAACGTACGCCGCCGGACCCTCGCCGTGCGCCGAACGCGCGGCGTCCACACGCTTGCGTGCGACGCGAAGCATCTCGGGCGAAGGGTCGAGGCAGGTCAAGTCCACGTTCCTGATGGTTTCCGCGAAGGAGCCGGGCCCGCAGCCGACCTCAAGCACCGACATGCCGGGCTCAGCATGGGCCGCGACAGAAGCACGCCATCGGCGGTCTTGTCCAAAGGTCATCAGGCGGTTGACGCGATCGTAATGGGGGATGGTGGCCTCCAACTCTGCTTCAAGCACCGTCCACGCATCGAGGTCGATCCCAGACGGGTCGTACCCACCCGTTGAGGAACGGGAGGCCATGCCCTACGGCGGCCGTCGCCCCCTCTTCATGCTTCGCTCGGAGCCTGCGGCGCTAAGCGATACGCTCCACGGTTTCTGGCGTGATGCCTTCTTCGGGAGTTACACGGAAGACCAAAATGCGAAGGTTCTCCGGAGCGTTGCGGAACTTGGTGACCGTCATCGAGGTCTCGAAATCTGTACCGATGGTCCTGACCTTGAATTCGAGGACCATGTCGGCAATGGAGGCCACTTCCTGCTTCATGCCAGGAGGCATGCCTTCCGCTGAAAGGGTCACGAGGAGGATGCCGCGCATCACCTGAGTGTGTGCCTGCAGCATCCTCAACATCGAGATGATCCTGCTGCTTTCGTTGCGTTGAGAAAAGAAATCCATGCTGTCGATGACCGCGCGGTAGTACGGACCGAGGGCCATGACCTCGTTGGTGACTTCGGTGAGGAAATCCCTGTTTTCTGTGTCGACGAAGCGGGTCTGCGCAAGGCGCTGGATGTCCTGCAATTGGAAGCCTTCCAAACGGTACCTGCTGGCAAGCAGGTCACGCTCAAGCACGCTTGCGTTGTACTCCTCGCCAATGGTTCGCACCCCGATGTCGAGCGGCCACTTGTACTTCTCATACACGCGGATGATCTCCTTCTGCGCTTCGTTCGTTGAGATGAGGATGGTGTTGTCCGGCTCTTCCGCGGGCGAGGTGAACTGCTTCGCGAACAAATCCGACCCAGAACCGGTTTGGGTGAACGCGATGATGGTGAAGCCACGCGGCACGCCACCTCCCATCACGCCGTCGAACTTGGGAACACCAAAGCTGCCAACCTTCCCGAAGAACTCCTCATCCTCCGCGCTGAACTTGACGTCGGCCATGCTTCCACCTCACTGAATGATGACCTGTCCCCGGTCGATGAGCGCGGTGCAGTACAGGTCGAGGTTGGCCAGCACCAAGGGAGGGGTTTGGTCCGGGACGTTGATCAGGACCGAGAGGACCTCACGCTGCCGGAAGGTGTTGATGAAAGAATGCAGGTATTCTGCCAGCATCCGCTCATCGTTGTAGATGGACAGGGCGTTGATGCTGTCCACGAAGACGAAGTTTCGCTCGAAGGGCGACGTGCGGAGGATGTACAGCGTGCGCAGCAGCACCGATTCAAGCATGATCGGGCTGTCGACGAACTGCACGTTCGAGTAGGGAACGTCCGTGCCGCCCAAAATGCCGGACGACACGAGGTCAAGGAACTGAATGTTGCTGACGTCAACCCCGATGGACTCGAAGGCCTGGATGATTTCCACGGCGCCCCTGCTTGCGGAAATATAGACGCCGCCCATCCCGAAGGATTGGATGAGCGGGATCATCGTGCTCGCCGTGACGACAAACGCGTTGGAGTTGCCGCACCGCACCTGCACCGCGCTGTTGAGCGACACTTCTGTGAGTTGCTCGGCGATCATCGGGTCGAGTTCGAACATCGTCAGGCCCCCCAGCGGCTTGTTCTGTCTGAACTCGCACCCCACTTGAGCATCGGCGTGAGCATCACCCCAAGTTGGGTCAGTTCGATGGCATGTTTGGCGCGGCTGTGCGACGTTCCACGCATTTTCACGACCTGCAGGAAGCGAAGCAAGTGCCCCATACGCTCCACGTCGCCCATGACGATGATGCCGTCTGCAATGGCCTCTTCCACACCGAAGGACGACCAGTGCGCGTTTTCTGTGGCCGATGTGATCTCCGAGATGAGCACCGTGGTGCAACCAAGCGTGGCCAACTTCTTTCCGAGGGTGAACAAGAAATCACGGATGAGTTGCTCGCTTTTGATCTTGTAACAGAGGGTGGTCACCGAATCGATGACGAGGCGTGTCACACCGATGGTGTTGACGATGTCGACAATGGCCTTGATGAGTGCGTGGACGTCGTCGAGGTCAAAGGTGGCCTTGTCCAAGCCCAGCCACGAGTACAACACGTCAACGTCGAAGACGTTGATGAGCCCCGTGTCCACCATGTTCATGTCAAAGAACGAGTATTGACGGATGTTCTCGAGCAGTTTCACCGAAGGTTCGGTCGCTGTGAAGTGTGCGCAGGCTTCGCCGGCCAAGGCCCCACGAACGAGGAACTCCATGGCCAGCGTGGTTTTCCCAGAGCCGCACGTCCCCGCGGCCAGCACCGTCGAGCCGTAGGGGATGCCGCCACGGAGGATTTCGTCCAGACCATGGATGCCGGTCACGCACCGGTCCCGGGTGTAGACGCTGGTCGGCATCATGGGATTCACTTCCGAGTCTCCGCTTCGGTTGATGAAGCATCCGCCGGCTTGATGCCCGCTCCTCACGCCTCCCCGGGCGTTGGGGTGGCGGCGACACGCCAGGACGTTGGGTCAGAAGGAAGGCTCCCGTTCAGCACAAGGCTCTCCCCGGGCGTCATGAAATGGCCCGTGTCCCCTCCCCACGACACCTGTTGCATCATGGCGGGGCGGCTGGTGAGCGGGTCGGTCCAGTTCATGCGCAGCGTCCCTTCGCCGTTGGGCAGCATGTCGACCAGCCCGACCCCGAGCAAGCCTTCTACGCCGAGGTCGTAGGCCTCCGTGGCGTCACCGAGGTCTTGCGAGGCGAGGTCACCGGTCATGATGGCGACGCCGCCTCCCGAGACCATGCCATCGAGCATGAGGTGGTCCACGCTGCCGGTTCGCGTGAGGATGTGGAAGGACCAACCCCGCAGTTCAACGGCAAATCCCTCTGGATTGTGAAGTTCAAACCACTCAGGGCCCCCGTTGAGCGGCCTCGGCTGAAGTTCGGTGAGCACCAGCGGCGCCACCGCCCTCCCGCCGTCGTGCACCTCAAGCGAAAGGCGAACCAACCCGTCCTCGCCAACCGCCAAGCGTGTGGCTCTGCTGGAAGATTCCGCCGTCCTTCGGTCCGTCCCTCCATCGAACAGCACCTCAACGACGCTGCCGTTCTCGTCCAGCGACTCGATCCGGAGCCGTACGTCCAGGTCGTCGTCGAGTCCGAGACCCGCCGCGAAACCGGACTCGGTCACCTTCGACAAGGCAGCGACGCGCTCCAAACTGAGGCGGCCGTCGGCCACCAAACCCGGCCGCACACGGCCCTCGAAAAGGGACTCAGCGTCCTCAAGGTGCCATGCTGCGGTTCCGTTCACCGGGTCCGCTTCGCCGTCGACGAAGGGGGTGAACCAGCCCTCGTCGGCCACAAGCCGGTCCAATCCGAGCACGGCGGAGCGGTCAAGGCGGTCGAGGTGGGGGTCGTTCGAACCCATCTGCATCTGGGCGAGGGCCAGGAAGGCCGTGAGGATCATCAGAAAGAGGGTGAACGCCGACAGGAACTCAATCACAGCCGTTAGACCATCGCGGTCCCGCTCCAGTTGGGAGGGGCCCCGCATGGCCGTCCACCGGCCCCGACGACTGATGAGGCTGTCGTCGTGATGCAGGGAAGGGCCGTTGGAAGCACCCCGTGAACCATGCATCCGTTGGTGGTGGTATGGCGCGGTGAGGGGGATTCGAACCCCCGTGGGTAGAACCCACTGGATTAGCAATCCAGCGCAATGGCCAGGCTATGCGATCACCGCAGCAGCCGGGCCACCTGTGCCGCTGTCAAGAAGCCATCGGTGTGGGGGCTGAACGGGTGGCTCCTCAGAAAAAGTCGTCCAACTCGTCCGCCATGTCGTCCGAACGCTGACGTCGAGCCCGGGCTCGAACCACACGCTTGAGCCGCTTGCCCTTGTTGAGCACAACGGGGAGCATGACCAGCACCACAAGGAGGGACGCAAGGCTGACTCCGAGCGCGCTCTGGAACAGGCCATCGGAGGCCATTTTGTCCAGGAACTCACCGACCCATGGGCTACCCAACGGGGGCTCGGGCTCCGGAGGAGGCTCGGGGATGAGGTGCTGGTTGTAGTCCCACCATTGGTCATCAATGTGAACACGGACAACGTTGCCTGATGATGCTGCGACCTCGGTGTTCGGGTTGCCGACGGCATCGGTGGGCGCGAGCACGTAGTAGTACGTCCGATAAGGACGAACCGGGTCCTCGCCGAACCCATCGGTGTGGTAGGTGGACGTGGTGCCCGGTTCGCCGACCATTCCGGAGAGCAACGGAGTGAGCACGGCGAGGTCCACCCCGCTCGGGTCGGATTCGAGCCGGTACAGGTCCCAGGACACAGGACCTTCCGGTTCGTGGTCAGGCCATGTCCACGACAGGTCAACCTCGTAGCATCGGTTCCAATCGCCCGCGCGTTGGTAGCATGCCGTGTCGTTGTTGAACCACGCCTCTGCCCTGAAGTCGTAGACTTCGATCAAGGGTTCGATCGCGTCCCCGCAGAACAATCCCGGCAAGCCGTTCTCAGCGAGGCTCACGGCGACGCGACCGAGGTCGGAGGCGCCGGAGCGGTCAGCAGGGGCGAGCAGGTACGAGCTGCAGTAGCCAGCATCGAGCGGCTTCGGGTCGAACCAGGACGTGGTGGCCAAAGGAACGGAAGCCACGTAGGTCGTTTCGGTGTAATCTTCCCAGAAGGAAAGGCCGGTGTTCGCCTCGGGTGAAGGGAAGTACGTGGACGCCGTGTTCGGTGCAGTGATTCGGTAGATGTTCCACCCTGCAAGGTAGGGGTTGGTGACGTCCCCGCTGACGTTCCACGCCACTTCAAGGTGGCCTGCAGGTCGACGAATCAAGTTGATGTCGTCGATGGCGACGTCCGGTTTTGGAAGCACGCCGACGAAGAGGATGACGACGTTTTCGCGGAACACCACGTCCACCGTGCCGTCCTCGTTGTGGATTGGAAGGTCGTTGGGTGGCGTGATGAAGTTCCATTCGGGTTGGTCCGCAGCATCGAGAAGGCGGAGTTCAACCGTGGAGGCATTGATGTTCGACGGCAGGAGTGCGCTGAGGTTGAACTGGATGCGCATGTCCACCAACCCAACGTCGTCGGACCCTGTCACAGGGTCAACAATGCCGAAGGAGTGGATCATCAGTGGTTGCTTCCCGTTGCCAATGTAGTACTTCGCCCCGAGGACTGGAAGTTGCACGTCGTGTTCCAGCACCGCAGGTTGGGCACTGACGGCGCCACCGAAGAACGCGTCACCGCCCTCAATCGGGACGTATTGGAGCACGTCAAAACTGGTGAAGAGGGACACCGCGTCCCCAACAGCAGGACGAACGATCAGGGCGACCTGGTAATCTTCACCGATGCCGAGTTCCCCGGCATCGACCTGAATCGTTTGACCGAACCCAAGTTCAGCCAGTCCGTTCAGGTACCAACTGTAGTTCACGGGCTGTGCTGCGGTGCTGGCGGTGCGCGCCACGAAGGTGATGATGTCGTTCGTCGTGTAGACGCCGTTCGTGTTCACCCCAGCCGCGTTCCGCTGAGTAATGGAGGCGCCCACGGGCCCGGGGACGATGGGCACGTTGACCTCCTGGATGACGTTGTCCTCGGGAGAGACGTCCGGCCAGACCATCAGGATCTGGGGCACCGAGACGGTGAGCGTGAGCAGGTCGTCGTCGAAATCGATGAGCAGGTCGAAGGTGCACGTGTGCGTCATTCCTGGGGTCATGGTTGGCAGCGCGCACGAATAATCCGCTTCCTGGTCGTTCACATCAATCACGGTTGTCGCAAAGACATCCGTCACCACGAGACGCATCGACAAGCCAGAGAGCGTGGTGTTCCCACGGTTTTCCACGCTGGCCTGCAACGCATCGGTCCCGTAGTACCACGGCGCGCTTGGGTCCTCCGTGTTGTGCGTGGGGACGAGGTCGTACAGGTAGAGGTCCGACGTGTCGTCGAACCGCAACGTGATGCGGTGCACGTTGTCCTCGGGCACGAGGTCGTCCGAGGCGTTCAACAACCCAAACTCCAGGTCAAACACGCCGGAAACGTTGTGCGAAAAACTTGGGAGGTCTCGGGTGAAGGTGGACGCGCCGCCCCAAGCAAAGGCATTGAGGTTGAGCATCGTGCTTGAAGCAGCGATGGGGGTCGACCCTCCTTGCTCGTACAGCCGCCACCCCCACTCCACGCTTCGCCCGCAGGTGCCACAGAGCCACGTGGAGACTTGGGCTTGCCAGTCGTCACCGCTCTGTGGGTAGGTGACGTTGGTGTTGAGGACGCCCCCGTAGGTCGGGTCCGAACCAAGGCCTGCAAGCCCATCTCGTGGATCTTGAGCAGCCACTTCTGCGTTCGCGAAGGCCTTGGAGTAGGTGATGGTGATCGCCAAGGTGTCGTCGCTGGTGTCGAAGTCACCATCGTCGAATGAGTAGGTCAACGTGTAGTTCCGCTCCTCCACGCCCGCCACCCAACCATACGCACTCCCTTGTTCGCTCCCTTCTGGGTTCCAGAGGTCGAAACTGAACTCGACCTCCGCGTTTGGGGCCATGCCGGGGACGGTTCCCGAGCCGCTGTAGCAGTGGGCATGGCCGCTCGGCGCACCGGATGGACAGGCCTCCCATCCGATGTTGCGGGGGGTGCTGCTCTGGGCGTCGTCGTTTCGTATCAGGACCGAGAACGAAGAGGCTTCGAGGACGTTCACATATCCGTTGTCCACAGGCGAAGCCGCTTCCACGATGGCGAGGTCCCCGTTCGCAGCCGCAGTGGTCGGAACCATGGCGAGCAGGCCAGTCGCCAAGAGCATCGCCACGAGGGCGAATGGACGCCCATGCTGCCTGACGGCGTCCTGCATCATGACGGAAGGTCACCTCGACGCTTGAAGAACTCATCGCCTTCAACGGCTTCAGAGCGCGTCTTGCTGGCTCACAGTGGCCCGAGCGGGCCAAGCCATGACGGGGGCACGGCTGCGAACATCACGACGGCGATGAACATCAGGGCAAGGTACCGCAAGGAGGCGAAAAAGGAGGCGCGCGCGGTGGGCATTCGACCCTGATCGTCGAGGGCCTCGTCAAGGTCGATGGCCCACACCGTGCGCGCGTAGCGGAGGCTGAGCAAGCACGCGACCAGCACCCACGCCAAGGACAGGCCCGACGCTGGCCACATCAACGGAACGAGGCCGAGGGCCAGCAGGAGGACGCAGTACACCTTCGATTCCAACACCGTGCGCTCAGGCCCATGCACATCGGGCATCATGGGCACACCGACCTTGCCGTATTCCCCCGAACGGTAGAGTGCGAGCGCCCAGAAATGAGGGGGCGTCCACAGGAAGATCAGCATGAACAGCATCCATGGAACGACGGAACCGAGGGCAAGCAGACCTCCTGTGTCGAGCACACCCGTTGATGCGGCGGCAACGGCCCACCCGATGAGCGGAGGCGTGGAGCCGGCAATCCCACCGATGACGATGTTTTGTGGCGTGCGACGTTTCAGCCCCATGGTGTACACAAGCACGTAAAAGAGGACAGAGAAGGCCGACCACACCGCTGCTTTCCAATGGGCCAACAGAAAGAGGCCGCTGCCGAGCGTGGCGATGAGGAGGCCGAAGACCAAGGCCGTACGGGCGGAGACGTCACCGGCCGGAACCGGCCGGCTCGCCGTTCGTGCCATGTGTGGGTCGATGTCCGCGTCGTACCACATGTTGATGGCGTTTGAACCCCCAGCAGAGAGCGTCCCGGCCACGACGGTGAGGGCCACGGCCTCCGCTGTGTCAAGCCACGAACGCGGAGGCAGGTCGCCAAGCACCCCGTGCCGAAGCAAGAGGTCGTGGGTCAAGATTGCGCACACGGCCGTGATCTGGAGCAGCACCACGACGCGGAGTTTCATCAGGGCAACGAGGGACTCGAGCAGCGTTCGACCCTCGCTCATTCCTCAGCACCTCCACGGAGGTCATCCGGGACCCGGAGCAAGAGGGCAGCGCTGAGGATGACCAACGCCGAAGCGACACCGAGCACGAGATGCAGCAAGGAGAGTCCTTCTGGGAATCCATCCGCACCTGCAAACACGATGTACCCTCCACCGACGAGGAGGTTGGCCAACCAAAAGCCGGCCGTGACGTCCATCGCCCTCGCCAGGGAAGGCTCAACACCGTCGCCGATCGCGGCGGCTCGCAGGCGGCTCCCGCCGAGGATGAGGATGACACCCACCAGCAGCGCACCGACGCGATGGATCATCTGAACGATCACCCCAGGGCCATCGGCGTCGGGAAGCAACTGCCCTCGGCAGGCCGGCCACCCCTCAGGGAACCCAACGGAACACGCCTGGTTGTACTGAGCACCGGGCGCGGTCGAGGAGACCCATGCACCGAGCAGCAACAGCAGCAGGACGGCGCCCGCGGCTGCGTCGATCCTTCGGCCATGCGTGGCGCGATGGGCTGCGTGAAGGCTGAGGATCGGCCACGATGCACCCTCGACGATTCGCATCAGCAGCCATTGGTGGATGAGCGTCGCGATCCACACCGTGGCCAGCCCAAGGTGCAAGGCGACCGTCCAGTCGCGGTTGTCAAAGACCACCGTGAGCGCGCCCGCCGTGGCCTGAAGAACGAGAAGCACCCCCGCAAGGACCGCGACGTTGCGAACACGCTGCCCGTACCTGTCCCTCCATGCGTGCATGAGAAGTGCGTTGACGGCCACAGGAAGGGCGACGATGCCGACAAGCAGGCGATGGATCCATTCTGAGAAAATTTCGAGTTCCGAATACCGGTGGTCCGCCCCACGCGTGTCCTCGCCCGCGTCAGGATTCGCAGCCCACCACGCGGCTTGCTCATCGGCATCGACGCTGAACCCCCACGTGCCAAAGCAGGTCGGCCAGTCTGGGCACGATTCTCCGGCGTCGAGGATACGGATCGTCCCTCCGGCCACGACGATGACGAGCGCCGCAAGAACAAGGCTGAACGGGAGCAGGGATGCTCGACGCTTCCCGTGTTCCATTGCCCACCACGCGCCCGACGTCCTCTATTAACACCGTCCACCTCCCATGGGCATGCGCCTCGCAGGACTGCTGCTGTTGGCGTTGGCCGTCTTCGCGGCCCCGACCGCGGCAGCAGAGGACGCGGCGTGGGGAGCGGTCTGCGTTGATGAAGACTGCACGAACGCCACGCCGCTTCGCATCGTCGAGTACTTTGGTGCCGATTGGTGCGAACCCTGCCGCCCGGTGGAGGCGATGCTGGACAACCTCACTGTGGATGGAGTCCTCGTGGTGCACCATCGACCGTCCCCGGCGGACGCTGCGTTCTCCAACGCATCTCACCTCCGATTTTCAACGCACTACGGGCTGCTTGGCCTACCGGCCATCGTCGTTGATGGGCAAGCACTGCTCAGCGGTGAAACGATGGCGATGCGCTTGGAAGAAGCCCTGGCCAGCAACGCTTGGAGCCTTCCTGCAGGTGCCATGGCGAACCTGACCACGGCTGGATGGTCAGCAGCGGCGAAGGCTCACATCAACACAAGCGTCCACCACGTCACCATCGCCGCTTCCGTCGCCGGAGCCGTGGAGGGCGATGTCACGGTGGTGATCGCCGACCCTCCGAGCAACGGCACGCTCGTGGCGGCCTTGACCGCGCCCGCCGAGGCCTCGACGCGCCCGCCACTGCCACCGCTCGCTGTGGCCGGCATCACGGCCGGGCTGGTCGTCTTGATGGCTCCCGCGGTCGCGCTCCACGTACGCTCAATGCGCAACAATGGGGCGCCCGGTCACGACGAGGAGGGGTGAGGCGCCTGCCACCTCGCGGGCAAAGGCTTCAAGAAGACCCCATCGGTCGACGGTCTGCGAGTTCGCTCGCAGGTGCGCCCCATGGTGAAGCCAGCACGACCCCACACCCGCTTTGAGCGTGCTCGAATCATCGGTGCACGCGCCCTTCAGATTGGCATGGGAGCGCCCCTTTTCGCAAAGGAAGACGACCTCCGTGAGGCCTTCCGCGAAGAACTTGTTTCGCTTCACGGACACGAAGAAGCGGGTGTGCGCTTCGTCCTCGACCCGCTCAAGATTGCGCTGTTCGAGTACGAGCACGAGTTGATCCCCATCGACATCGACCCACACGAAGCGTGAGATCAACGCCGCTCCGCAAAGCCGTAGAAGGCGGCATCCTTTGGCTGAGGCAACAGGTCCTCCCGGACCAGCATCGTTCGAACCGCCCACAATTCTGTGAACACGCGGTACTTTGTCGTTGCATCGAGGTAATCCACTCCGGCGGAACCACCGGTGCCCATCCTGCGGCCGATCATTCGCTCCACCATGCGCGCATGCGCATGCCGGAAGGCCAACATCGATTGTTCCACTTCCACGATGGTGTCGACCAAACGCCTCGGCCACGCCAGCAAGGGGAGGTCCCGGTGGGACTCGATGTACAACAGACCAGCATGCGCCCGATGCACCTGCCCATCCGGGCGAAGGAAGGCTTCAGCAGCATCCACACCCGCCTGCACCCGGCCGCTCAATGCTGTGGGGTCGCCTTGACCAACGGCCACCATGCGTTTGACAACCTCCGCTCCATGGGCCCTCATCGCGGCGAGGTGCCCGTCGACGAACGCGGCGACCGCCGCGTCGTCCGAACCGTCGCCGGGCGATGAGCCGTCGATGGGGGTGCGGTGGAGCCATGCAAGAAGCACGTCGTGCAAGGAAGAGGACGAAAGGCGTCGCTCAAGGTCAGCCATCGCCGCATCGGGCATGTCCCCCGCCAGGTGCAACCGGCGAAGGTGCCCGATCGGGTCGACGCCCTCAACACGCTGTTCGTCGGCCAAGCCGAGGGTCAACTCGAGGGCACGCATTTGCCAGGACTCAAAACCTGAAGACGTCCCAAGTCGGTCCCGGAACGCCAAAAATTCCTGAGGAGCCAGCGTTTCCATTACCTTCCACTGGGCAGACAACAGCCGGAGGATTTCTGAAACGCGTTCGAGATGGCGAACGGCTCGGGGGACGTCCCCTTCTGGAACGTCTGAGCGACCCAGCCCGGAGACCACCGCGTCGAGTTCCGTCAGGATTTGTTTGAACCAGAGTTCGTAGGCCTGATGCACGATGATGAAGTGCTGCTCGTCGGGGCTTGGAGCGGGCACGTGCCCATCTGGACCGGCCTGGAGGCCGAGCAGGTCGCCAAGCCGGAGGTATCCAGCATAGGTCAGGCGCTTCCCTTCGTCCACCATAGCCATGCCAGCCTGCAGACGGCATGAAAAGCCACCGCATGGACAACACCGGTTCGCAGTCCCCCGATGAGCACGACAATGGTCATAGAGCGGGTTTGAAACCTGACCGTATGGGCGTGGATGGTCAAACCCTCGCCGGCTGGTTGGCCGGCTACGACCCGGCGAGCATCACCATCGGGGTGGTCGCCTCGCATTCCTCGCTTCAGATCCTTCACGGAGCACGAATGGAAGGCTTTCGGACGCTGGGCATTGCCGTTGGCGAGGAGCGCCGACGGTTCTATGCCGCCTTTCCTGGCGCTGACCCCGACGAGTGGCTGATGCTCGACGACTACCAGCAACTCATGGACAAGGCAGCATGGCTTCGTGAACGAAACGTGATCATTGTCCCGCACGGTTCACTTGTGGAGTACCTTGGCTCCGACAATTTCCGAGAACTCCAGGTGCCAACCTTCGGCAACCGAGGCATCTTGCATTGGGAGTCGAGCCGTGAGCGCCAACGTCAGTGGCTCGAAGACGGCGGCTGCACCATGCCGCGCGTGGTGCACGACCCGAAGGACATCGATGGGCCGGTCATCGTCAAGTACGCAGGTGCAAAGGGCGGTCGAGGGTACTTCATCGCCCGCGACTACCGTGACTTCCGTCGAAACGTCGACATCGAAGAGGAATTCACCATTCAGGAATACGTCCTCGGATGCCGGTATTACCTCCATTTCTTCTTTGACCCAACCGCTGAGGGCGGCTTCCAAGTGCAGGGTCGAGGCCGACACGAGGGCCAATCCCTCGGTCGGCTTGAACTGCTTTCGATGGACCGACGGGACGAATCGAACGTGGACGAATTCTACAAGCTCGGCTCGCTGAGGGACCTTCGCGAAATGGCCCTCGAGCCATCGTTCGTCGTCACTGGAAACCAACCCGTAGTCATTCGTGAATCCCTGCTCCCAAAGGCCTTCGAAATGGCCGAGGGTACGGTGGCGTCGTCGTTTGAGTTGGAGGAAGGTGCACGGGGCATGATCGGGCCCTTCTGCCTGGAAACCATCGTCACGGACCAACTTGAGTTCAAGGTCTTCGAGATCTCCGCTCGAATCGTGGCAGGCTCAAACCCCTTCGTTGGTGGCTCCCCCTATTCCGACATCAACGAACCGTTCATGTCCACCGGCCGGCGCATCGCCCGCTCCGTCCGGTTGGCGTTGGAGCAGGGTCGCCTTGATGACATCCTGTCCTGAAGCCGTCCACGCAGCGGCGTAACGTACTGGCCATGCGCCGCGACACCCACGACGTCGTCAGGGGCCTCAGAGGTTGTTCACCTTACGAGACCGCTGGTTCGCGTAGTGGTAGGTCATCTTCAGCAAGCGCAGCCAGTGGTCCAAGCCGTCCTTCTGGAAGCGGTTGTGGAGTTGCTCGTTGGCGATCAGTGGGTCGCCCCAGACGTTGGCCGCCGTGCCCTTGTTGCCCTTGACGGTGGTGAAGGTGTCGTTGCACGTGTAGTCCAAGAGGGACTTCCACACTTCGTTCGGGTTCACAGCACAGGTCACCTCAACAATCACCTCGTCCGGTCGAATCCCGGTGCCGGTCTGCCAGGTCCCTTCGCCCATGTCCCCAGCGAACGGAAGGCACAGGTCGAGGATGGACAGCCCGGTGACGGGGTCGGCACCGGTCAGTTCGGTGAACGCGTCGCGCATCCGTGACCGGTCCGCACCTCGCTGGCCCGTCAGCAAACGGAGTTGGTCGATGCTGTTGGGCACAAGGAACCTGATGTCGGTGTAGTAGACGAGCGGCTGGTCCCGCCCGAGCACGGAAAACAGACCCGCGTAGGGAGCGGAGGAGCCCTCAGGACCAGGACCGCCCATGAGGTCGAGGGGAAAGACGGTCTTCATCGCGTTCATCGCAATGGACTGGATGATGCGCGTCATGAGCCGCCGTGGTGCTTCGCTGACCTCGTTGAACGTGGCCTGGTACTCGTCGAGCGAGAGCAGTTCGTAGCCACGAACGGCCAGCAAGGAGTGGACCACCGGTCCCATTTGCTTCTTCTTGCCGTTGCCGTCACCAGCATCGTATTCTGCACCGGAAATCCAACGCATGCCGCGCGCCGTGGCGCTCGGCGTGATCTCGTCGGCGTAGGCGCTGATTCGGCGGGACATGCGGTTCTCAAAGTCCGCCTGGTCCAACTTCGTGAACACGGTCGAGCCGTAGTTGACCTTCACCGCGTGGTCGGCCACCTGGGAGGCGCTGACGCAAGCGAGGAGGTTGGACTGGTCCTGCGGGTAAATCAGCAGGCGACGGCGCTGACGGCCCTCGCCAAGGTTCCCGATGGCGGGGTCCGTGAGCAGGTAACCCAGCGTCGCACAGTACTCGAAAATGCGGCCGTAGCGGTCTTCATCGCTTGCGCGTTGTGCCCACTCGTCGAGGCCCGGCTCCACCATGTGCATTTCAAGCGGAACAAGGTCGGAACCGGAGCCAAACATCTGTCGAACGACCGGCGAGGACATCATGCCCATCAGCGTGTACAAGGAGGTCTTTCCGGAGGTCAGGAAGATGTCCGTGATGCCTTCTTCACCGAAGGATTGCCTGCGGTCGGGCATGTTCACGAGGAGGTTGAACGAGGTCGGCGTGTCACGGCTTCCGTTGACAGCGGGCCAGATCCAATCGAACGGACGGGTCAGCATGTAGCCGTTGGCGTCCTTCCCGAATCCTGCGGGGGAAAAGCGGACCCACCCGAGCTTGTTGTTGTAGGTCACGTTGCGGTGCATCAACGAGGGGTAGAACACGCGCTCCGCAGGGTCCGAGCCGGGCACGACGCCACGGTGACCGAGGCCCCAGAGGACGGGGTCCCATTCTGGCCAGCCGTCCTTGGTGGGTTCGAAGAGGATGTGGTCTTCAGGAGGTAGGTCAAAGTCCTGCGGACCGCGAACGGAGTACGCGCTACCCATCCTCGATTCGTCGCCCGTGGAGCAGAACACGAAGGTCTGCGTGGTGGCGACCGTGCTGGGCGTCCACATGTTGGCGTTCATCACGGTCTTCTGCTTCATCCAGTCAGCCGTCGTCTTGAGGTCACGCTCAAAGCGGAAACGCTCTGCTTCGATCCAACTCGAACCCAGGATGATGTTGGTGTTGAGCAGCGTTGCACGGCCCTTTCCAATGTAGCGTGTGCGCGGGTCGGCCTTGGTCATGTCCGTTTCCATCTGGGCAGCCCAAGGGCCTTCTTGAGGAACGTACCGGAGGAAGTCTTCGTGGTCGAAGATGTGCGATTCCGCCGCCTCCATGGCTTTGGTGATCTGCTGCGTCAGGTCAACGTAGGACTCCATGGGTTGCACACGTCGGTGCTCCTGAAGGTGGGCGTCAGAGATTGTTCGGTGTTCCCACATGGCCATCACATCAGTGTTTGTTTCGCGAGTCCTCTTCTTCGACCTCAGGCGCCGGGCCGCTTGGCATGGGGATCCACCCCATCATCGCTGCGGCGAGCACCAGCTGCAAGAGGCCGAGGAGCAGTTGGTAGAGGTCGAAGTCGTTCCCTTCGTGTGCGAAGCCTGTCCCGAAGACGGTGAACACCAAGCCCAAGACGAAGAACATCAGCGGCAGGACCTTCACGCATGTTCCTCCTCGGCAGACGCGCTTCGTGGTCTGAACCCCCTCTTATAGCGGTTCTTACCCTTGCCCTTGTGCGAGGGTGGACTCAGAACTTCCGATCGATCTGTGAGGATTCGTCTTCGTTTTCCACAGGACCATACCGGTCGGCCATGCTCCGACGCGGCGCCGGGGCCGCCTCGGGTTCCGAAGCCGTCAATTCGTCGAGGTCGGGGGCGGCAGGCAAATCGTCGACGTTTTCGTCCATCGGCTCGCCGTCGTCTTCCACCTCGGCCGCTTCCTCAAGGACGGGTTCTTCCTCAACGTCCTCCTCAGGCGTTGGTTCTTCGTCAAGGTGGAAATCGCCACTTGCGAGGGCCTCGGTGGTCGCCGCCAGCTCCGCTTCGAGTTCTGCACGCTTCGCAGCCCTGACCTCGGGCGGGTCCACGCTGAACTCACAGACCTTCAGGATGGGGTCACCTGCGCTGAGTTCGCCCGAATATTCCCGGGGGTCGCCACCAGCGTTGACGATGATGGAGAACTTCGTTGGGTCCTTTGAACGGCGCTTGGCGTGCTTCTTGTAATGGTGGACGTACACCTGGTACACGCCACCTGGAGCCACGCCGTCGGGCCACACGCAGTTTTCGACAGGGCGACGGGAGTCCGGTTTGACGTTCGCATCCACGTCGAGCACGCCACCGCATGCCGATTCCTTGTTTCCACCGTGGATCCGCTCACCCGACGGGCAGACGACGTGCAGGTCGAGGTCGTTGAAATTGTTCCACATCAGCGAAATCTGCACGTCGGATGAGGAAGCACCCTCACGGTCAAGCCTGGCCCGAAGTTCTGCGGCGGAGCGCTCAGCGGCGGCCCTTGCCTCCATCTCGGCTTGTTCCCGAGCGGCTTGAACCTCGGCCTGCCGCTGTTCTTCGATGGCCAGCAACTCTGCTTGCCGAGCCGCTTCGCGCTCTTCTGCAAGTCGGGCCTCCTCGGCCTCACGGGCGGCGACGCGTGCGGCTTCTTCGTCGGCCTCACGGCGCAGGCGCTCCTCCTCAGCGCGGCGCGCTTCTGCCTCTTCCATTCGGCGGCGTGCCTCGTCTTCCTTCCGACGGGCCTCTTCTTCTCGACGAAGAAGGTCAGCGTGGCGCGCCCGGTCACGGAGTTGGTCGGCCTCGACGCGCCTGCGTTGCCCCTGAATGATGGCCAATTGCCGGTCAAATTCGGCGCGGGGTGTGGAGAAGTCGGCCCCAGCAGACCTCGCACCGAGGCCGTCGGCGACGAGCCCCTGACGGAGATCGATACGGCTGTCGCGACGAAGCATGAGGCGGAGAACCCCAAACGCGAACGCGCCACCAAGCACGCCCGAGAGCGCCATGCCGAGGACGGCCATGGCGGAGCCACGGCATGGTCGGTCATGACCGTATCGGTGCAAGGCGGCGGCGAAGCCTTCACGTCAACGAACCATCAGCCGGGACCATGGACCTGCACGCTCAGCGTCTAAGCGGACTCTTGCCAGGAGGCCGTGGCGTGTGGGTGCCCATCGACCATGGCGCATCCGATTGGCCCGTCGCGGGCCTCGAGCATCCCCTCGAACTCGTTCGCCTCCTACGCGAGGGGGGGGCAGACGCCATCGTCGCTCAGAAAGGCCTGATCAGCCATGTGCTTCGCCACGATCCGCAGATCGGTGTTGGTCTCGTTGCGCACCTCTCCGTGTCCACGCGGCACGGCGGCCCTGATGCAGGGGAAAAGGTCAGCGTCGGCGACGTTGCAGAGGCCATCGCCCGCGGGGCGACCGGCGTGAGCGCTCAGGTGAACATCGGCACCCCCGGCGAGGGCCGTATGATCGAGCGCCTCGGGGTGGTGACGCGTGACGCCTTCTCGAACGACGTCCCGGCCCTTGGCATGGTGTACGCGCGGGGGGAACACCTCAATGTCATGGACGGCGACGCAAGCCGTGGGCAAGCGCATGGCGTGCGGCTTGCCTTCGAGCTTGGCTGTGCCGTGGCGAAAGCCGCGTGGACGGGGGATGAGGCATCCTTCCGCACCGTTGTCGATGCAGCCCCGATTCCAGTGCTTGTCGCGGGAGGCCCGCGAACCGAGGACGATGAAGCCCTGCTGACGATGGTCCACCGCGCGATGCGATGCGGTGCAGCCGGTGTTTGCATGGGCCGGCAAATTTTCGCACACCCTCACCCGGACCGCATCGTCCGGGCCATCGCTTCTATCGTGCACCACGAGGCGGACGTGGTGGCTGCGATGCAGCATCTTGAGGGTTGATGATGGAAGTCTGGTGCACAACCGAGGGCCCACTCCCCTCGCCTGAGGTGGACCGTTGGTTGAGGATGACGTCCGATGCTCCTTCGGCACCATCGACCTCGACCCAAACGGTCGAACCATGGCGCGACTCGTCGGACGTCGTGCACGTCCACGTGCGTTCCGAGGAAGATCAAACCACGGCATTGTCGCATGTTGGACTTGCGTCGTGGGTCTTGCTGTCCTTCGAACATTGGTCGATGATCCCCGTGGAAAACCTCGTCGCGGCCGCTCAGGGCAGCCCCACACAGATCGCGGCGCTGGTTCGCACAGAAGCAGAAGTCGCGGGTGCAGCCTTTGCCTTGCAAACCGGCGTCGATGCCGTCGCCGTACGGCCTGAACAACACATGCTTGACGCCGCTTTCGCCATGAAAGCCGCACGAGGCGTCGAGGCCACCCCTGCGCCCCCGGGCCCAACCACGTCTGACATGCCGATGGGCGAAGCGGTGGTGCTGGAGACGGTCAGCGTCGAGGCCGGTGAACGGGCTTGCGTGGATTTGGCTGGCCTCCTCGAGGCGGGTGAAGGCATGCTTGTAGGGAGCACGGCGTGCCCGCTGCTGCTTGTCCACGGCGAAACGGTGCCTTCGTCCTTCGTTCCAACACGACCCTTTCGTGTGAACGCAGGGGCCGTTCACCACTACGTCCTCATGCTTGACGGAAGCACCCGCTACCTCAGCGAACTGCAGCCGGGCGATGAGGTGCTCATCGCGAACAGGCTTGGAGGGGCACGGCACCTTCCTGTCGGACGGGTGAAGGTGGAACGGCGCCCTTTGCTGCTGCTGCGATACAGGGATGGCAAGGGTCAAGAGGGCCATGCGTTATTGCAAAACGCAGAAACCGTCCGTGCGGTGGGCCCCGAGGGACATGCGCGTTCCATCACAACCATACAGACGAACGACCGTGTTGTCGTGTGGTCCGGTGGTGGAGCGCGCCACCTCGGGAAGCACATTGCCTCGGAGGTGAAGGAGTGACCACCGCATGCCGATGCTCGGAGAAGGACGCGCGAATGGGGGCTGCAGCCTCATTCATGCTGCCGGGCTTGGCTACGGCGTCAGCCTCGGGCTGGACCTGCCCGTGACGGTTCGCATCCACGACAGGCCACTGAAAACACGTCCCGACGACCCCCACGGCCTGCTGAACGCGGTCGTTGAGGCATGGACGGGCGCGTCCCATCCTCTCCCCGACGACCTGCATTGGGCGGTGCGTTCATCGATCCCCGCTGCTCAGGGGCTCAAATCCTCCGCTGCCGTGGCTGTCGCGGCCCTTCGTGCCCTCTGTTCCAGCACGAAGGTGCACCTTGAGGATGCAGACATCGTCGAACTTGCGGCCATCGCACAAGTGGAGGCGGGCACCTCCCTCACCGGGGCCTTCGACGACGCATGGGCTGCTGCTGCGCCGGGTTGGAAACTTGTGGACGCCGGGGCGGACCATCCAAAAAATCGGGTCCTGATGGAAGGACCAGGCCCCGCCCCTGAGGACTGGACGGTCCTCGTCCTCACGGGCACGCCACGACGCCAACATCCAGATCGAGATCACTTCCATGCTCAAGCACCGCTCTTTCAACAAGCACTCACTGCGGTACAGGAAGGGCAACTTTTGGTCGCGCTTACGATGAACGGCAGGGCGATGGCGAGCGTCACGAACGATGCAGAAGGACGACGGTTTGCCAACGATGCCTTCGTCAACGGGGCCCGAGCGGCGGGCATCTCAGGCTCCGGTCCCGCCATCGTGTTTGTGTTTCCGAGCGCTGCGGAATCGTCCATTCGTCGACTTGAGTCCCGGTTTGCGGCCCAAGCGGCAGGTCGGACCCTCCTTCGGACAACGTTCGTTGGTTGAGCAAGCAAGGACAAGGGCAACGGTTGAAGTCAACCGCCGGCGAGGCACGGGCGAGCCACCATGCGGATGCGTCTGGGAGAGGTGGTCACAACCACCCTGTTTGGCACAAGCCACGGACCAAGCGTTGGGGCCATCGTCGAAGGACTTCCTGCCGGCGTCGAGGTGGATGAAGGTCGGATGGCCGCGGCCTTGGCCCTTCGCCGGACGGGAGGTCCATGGACGAGCACTCGAAAGGAAACCGACGAAGTCATCCTCCGTTCAGGTGTTCATCATGGGCGGACCACGGGTCAGCCGCTCGTGCTTGAGATCATGAACAACGACGCGCGCAGCAGCGACTACAGTTTCCTCCCGAACCGTCCTCGTCCCGCGCACCAAGACCTCCCGATGCAAGAGCGCACGGAAGGGCACGCCGACCTTCGCGGCGGTGGTTCATCGTCGGCACGGCTTACGGCGCCACTTGTCGCGGCAGCCGCGATCATGCGCCCTTTGCTGGACGACCTCGGGGTGAGGCTCACCGCTCACGTCGGGGCCATCGGCTCCATTGAAGCCACACTCCCTATGCACGGCACAGCGTTCGCGGACGGTGACCTTCGATGCCAGGACGGCGACGTGGTCGAAGCGATGCGTGCCCTGATCGAAGCGACACGAAGCGACCGAAACAGCATCGGATCTCGCGTGGACCTCGTTGTGTCTGGACTCCCTATGGGCCTCGGCGAGCCATGGTTCGACGGCGTCGAACCCGCCCTTGCGCGAGCCTTGATGGCCGTGCCAGGAGCCCGCGCCATCGAGGTCGGACAAGGCGTGCGAGCGTTGCGCATGCTCGGTTCGGAGCACCACGGCGCATGGCGTCAAGGCCCCAACGGACCACAACTCCAATCCGAGGTTGGGGAAGGCGCGCTCGGTGGCTTGGCCTCCGGGGCAGACCTTGTGCTTCGGGTGACGCTCAAACCGCCTTCGAGCATCCCACGTCCCCAACCGACCATCGACCTGCAGACCTCAGAAGAGGTGGATGTCACCGTCAAGGGACGGCATGACCCGGTGCTGGCCCCACGTGGGGTGGCCGTGGTCGAAGCCATGGCGGTGCTTGTGCTGACCGACCTCGCGGCGCGTGGGGGGCACCTGCATGGCTGACCAATGGACGGTGCACAAGTTCGGGGGTTCGGTCCTTCGAGGCGCGCCGGACCTCGACCGCTTAGCCGATCGCGTTTCGGAATCGGACGGTCGAAACGCCTTGGTGGTGTCCGCATTATGGGGAACGACGGATCGGTTGCTCCGTGCTGTGGACGACCCCGCCTATGCCGACCGGCTTGTGGCAGATTTGAGGGCCCATCATCTCATGTTCGCCCCCCGCCTGTCTTCAGGGAGGGACGGTGCCCGGTTCGAACGCGTCCTCGATTCCATGGGATACGCCCTCGAAGCCCGCAGAGCCGACCCTTCCGACCAACGCGCCCGCACCCAGTTGCTCGCTACAGGCGAACGCTTGTCCGCCCTCGTCGTGGCGCACCATCTCCGTCGATGCGGCCTTGACGCTCATGCTGTCGGTGCGGAGGACATTGGACTTGTTCTGAACGGCCGTGGAGAAGCGGACTCGGTGGACTTGGCCGAAAGCGAGTCGAGGTTTGATCGCTCAGCCCTGCACGGCACGCCGGTGATCACGGGCTGGCTCGGTTCAGGCGACGACGGAGACCTGGCCCTGCTTGGACGCGGAGGGTCGGATCACACCGCAACGGCCGTGGCGCACCTCCTTCGCGCGCGCCGGGTGATTCTGTGGAAAGACGTCAAGGGCATCCATCCAATCAATCCACGTTGGGGGCTGGAAACGGCCCCCATACCCTACCTCACCTACGAACACGCACAGATGGCGGCCACCATGGACGCCACCGTGCTTCACCCGGCCACGGTTGGACCTTGCATCACGGAGGGAATTCCGATCGAAGTCCGACGACTTCATGACGACACACGGGGGCCTCCGGGAACGCTGATCGGGCCCGGGATTCATGCAAATCAAGGCCCCATTGCTGCGTCCTGCACCCTCGACGTGCGTACCGTGCAGATCAGGCACCCACCGTCCATCACACCTGGAGCCTCCACGGCGAAGGTGCTGAGCCTGCTTGCCGCGAAGGGCATCGGCGTTCACGCCTCAACGCAGTGGCCGGACGGTGCGCGGCTCATCCTCGATGCACCACGGCTTGACGAGGCGACCGACGTGGTCCGCGCTTCAGGCTCGTCGGTTGCTGACGTGGGGGAGGCGTCCGCCCTGATCACCGTGCTTGGATCGTGGAGCGACCCTGAAAACGCCGCAGGGGTGCTCGAAGGTGCCACGGGGGCCGAGCCGATCGATGCTGAAGCGCTTCGGGTACGGCTCCTCGTCCCCCGAGGATCGGTACGGGACGTCTTGGGACGACTGATCGCCACAGCGTCGTGGACAACGGGAGTGGCCTGAGGCTTCACTCGCTTCGCGCTTCGCGCCACTTTTGCACGGCGCCCGGCAGGTTGAGCATGAACAAGGCGCCGGTGACGATGAACACGAACAAGGTCCCGAGGGCCACGCCGTACACGGAGGTCAGTTCGACCGACTCCTCCATGCGAAGGGCCGTTTCAGAGTTCAACAGACCGACGATGAAGGGAAGGATCTTGTTGGCTGAAAGCACCAAGGTGGCGAGCACCACGGACACCACGGGGTTGATGACCAGGGCACGGTGGTACTTCCCAACGATCTTCCCCGGATTCATGACGTAGACTTCGTTCGTTCGAATGCTCGTGTCCAGCATGCTGTACCGGAGCACGCCGTTTCCAAGTTCGATGTACATGATCAGGAACACCGCGTAGACCACGACCAGGCTGCTGAGCAGGAAGGGGCGGTCTGCGAGGCCGAAGGGGTCGAACGCCAACGCGACCTTCGAGGAAGCGAAGCGCAAAATGGCGAGGATGAACAACAAATTCGACAGGAGCATGAAGCGCCCGTCACGTCGGAACGTACCGACGAAACCGCTGATGGTCGCCACGGATATCACGATCACCTGCAGGGCGGTTGCGATGCCAATGCTGCCGAAGAGCATGTACCAGAGGGTGCCGGACCCCGGCGAGACGATGAGGGTCAGGAAGGCGAGGGCCATCAACAGGCCGTACACGGCCAACTGGAGGTTTTGCACCATCTTGTCCGGCGGCAGGAACTTCATCTTGGGAACGATTGGGCCACCGAGCAAACTCTCGACGAAGGTCGGAATCTGCAGCTCAGGGATCGCGTCCTTCGGGATCTCCGTGCCGATACCAGCGTTCCCGGCGAGGGCCTTCCGGCTTGGTGCTGAGGAGCGAACGACCTTCCCGTCGTACAGGTGGGAGGTGTCACCGGACGTTTTCTGCGCCATCCCTGCTCACCTCAGAATCCTCGTGCCCCAGCAAGGGCGGTTGACAGGAGCATGTCGGGCTCCCAATCCATGATGTTCACGCCGAGGCCGCGCAGTTCGCCAATCAGCACGTCCCGCTCGGTCTTCATGACCTCGTACCCGGTACGGTCCAAGCGCTTTGCGTCAAACTCAAACTCCAGCGACGAAGGGGACAGCACCGTGACGTCGAAATTGCGAGCGCGGAAGTCCCGCAAGGCGTTCACGATGGTCGGGTCGTCCTCCAGGTTGCTCAGCACGATGATCGGGCTGCCCTTGTTGATGTGGGGAAGGATCCTGTTCACAACCACTTGCAGGGGGGTGTTGCCCTTCGCGACCGCCCCAGCCAGTTTCGTGAGGATGACGTACAGCTGCTTCTTTCCTGTGTCGCGGTCCACGCTGACCACTTCATCGCCGTACACGATGACGCCAACGGAGTCACGACGGCCGAGGAAGTACTTCGCCAACGACGCGGCCGCACGGGTGGAATAGACCAGCGCGTTCCGGCTCACCGGACCGGTTTCTGCCACGGCCCGGGAGTCGACGATGATGATCACGTCAGACACGGCGTCGCGCTCACGCTCGTTCACCATCAGCTTGCCTGAGCGAGCGTAGGCCGACCAGTTGATGGCCCTGAACGAGTCACCCTCGAAGTATTCACGAAGGGAGTAAAACTCCGAACCCGGACCGGGCTGCCTGATGTTGACGGCCCCGGTGAAGATCTTCGGAACACGGGACTTGACGAAGGTTTCCTTCAGGTCCTCCATCTTGGGGAAGACAAGGAAGTCGTTGTACACGTGGAGTTCCTTTTCACGGTGGAAGAGGCCGAAGGCATCCTGAATACGAACCGCAACCGGACCGAGGCTGTAGAAGCCTCGCAGCGGGCATTCGACGGTGTACTCGATGAAGGTCTCACGGCGAGGTCCCAGTTCCATCAGGATGTAGTTCGACCCAGACTTGATTCGCATCACTTCGGGCACGCGGTCGCGAACCTCGAGGATCTTGGCCAACCCTGAATGGTTTTGCATCCGTAAGGTGACGCTGAGTTCACCGTCTTCGAAGAGGCGGGCGCTGGACATTTTTCGCATGGCGGAGACGTTGCCGAGGGCCACGCCCTCTTCGCCTGTGAACTCCTCAGACCGACGCCCGGAGGAGGCGACGTCGGCATGGCCTCCGAAGAGGGCCGCCCAGGTCAGGACGACAAAGATCACGACGGCGATGGTCACCAGTTGCGAGTTCCGAAGCGTCAGGCCCAGAAGGTACATCGCGACAGCGAGGCTTCCGAGCATCGCTGATTTGCGACTCCACATCATGGGGCACAACCTCCTGAATCAGGCAAACGCGTACGCGCTCAAACGGTGGGCACCGGAACTTCGCGAAGGATCGTCTGGATGACTTCGCCAGCCTCGAGACCCTTGATTTGGTGCTCGGGCTTCAGGATGATCCTGTGGGCGATGGCCAGTTCGGCGATGGTCTTCACGTCGTCCGGCGTCACGAAGTCGCGACCGCGAAGCGCGGCCGCGGCACGGGACGTCTTGAGGAGCGCTTGCGAACCACGGGGCGAGGAGCCGACGAGAACGCGAGGGTCTTCGCGGGTGCGGGACACGATTTCCACCATGTACATGCGGAGGCTCGGGTCGACGTACACGCTCTCGCAGGCCTGCTGCATGGCGATGACACGCTGGGGGTCGGTGATGACGTCAACGTCGACAGCGTCCTTTCCACGGTCGATACGGCGGCGGAGGATCTCGTCTTCGTCCGCGCGGTCAGGGTAACCGACGGACATCTTGAACATGAACCGGTCGAGCTGCGCTTCGGGAAGCGGGTAGGTACCTT